>NZ_JBXDLD010000150.1:0-6371 GCF_056820425.1 Priestia sp. KCTC 13724
CCCGTATCATACCAAGAGGGCTCTTTTTTGTTCAAGTCCCCGAAAATCCTTCTAACAGGAATGCTCTTTTACAAATTTCTCATTCGCTATCTAGATTTTTACGAATGGTTTAACGATATACGTTTAGTGTAAAAAAGAAGTGTGCAGATTTTATGAAGAAACACAATTTATTGTGTGATTATTTATGAAGCGACCCATTTATATCCTACTCCCCACACAGTTTGAAGATGTTGCTCGATTGGGAAACCAGCGCTTCTGAGCTTTTCTCTGACGTTACGCATATGGGAATCAACTGTTCGCCCTTCAATTTCCGTATCATAGCCCCAAATGAGCATAACTAAATCTTCGCGAGGAAAAACGCGATTGGGATGCTTTAAAAATAAGCAGAGTAGCTCAAATTCTGTTTTTGTCATTGAAATGCTTTCACCAACATAAATAACTTCCCTGCTTTCTTCATTTACGTAAAGCTCCTTATAGGAAATACCTTTCTTTTCTACACCTGTTCTTCTCAATACAGCCTGTATTCGAGCCAGTAGCTCTTCTTCGCTAAAAGGCTTTGTAATATAATCATCCGCTCCACTATTTAAACCTTTTACAACATCCTCAGTTTGGTCTCTAGCAGTCAGCATGATGATAGGGACTTTAAACTTGGCTCTGATTTCTTGACAAACTGTCCATCCGTCTTTTTTGGGCATCATCAAGTCGAGCAGCACTAGCTGAATCATTGGGTTCTTTTCTAGGTACTTTTCTACTTCTGTAGAATCTTCACACTTCATGCATGAAAAACCATGTGGAGCTAGATACAGCTCTAATAAATCCAGCATTCTCACTTCATCGTCTACTAATAAAATCGTAGGCATATTAACGCTCCTTTGGCAACGAAATGCTCACGGTTGTTCCTTTTTCTGCTATGCTTGTCATCTCCACTTTTCCACCGTGCGCTTCCACAATATCTTTTACAATCGATAACCCTAAACCGTAGCCTCCATTCTTCCGAGACCTTGATTTATCTACGCGATACAATTTATCAAACACATATGGTACATCTTCACTCGGAATTCCCACTCCGTAGTCTTGAATGGACAGCTTGACGCGCCAATTATCCTCTTCAACGCTTATTAAAATCTTTTTTGTTTCAGAATATCTTAAGGCATTATCTATAACGTTTATAATGACTTGCATAAAGCGCTCTTCATCAATTAGTACATTTACATACTTTGGACAGTTCACCTCAATATGAACATTCTTTTCGCTTAGAGCTAATTGAAATGCTTCACAAATTTTAGATAAATAGGACTGAAGCTCAACTTCTTGCTTTTCAATGAGAAACGTATTTTTATCTAAACGAGCAAGCTGAAATAAATCTTTTACAAGCTTTGAAATTCTCTCAGCCTCTTCCTCAATGACCCCTAAATATTTTGTGCGGTTTTCTTCACTTGTTTCATGGCGCTTTGCAATGTCTGCATAGCCTTTTACATACATCAGCGGCGTTTGCAATTCGTGCGAAATACTGCTCAAAAACTCGTTTCTCTCTTTTTTCAAGCGCTGCAGTTCATTCGCAAGCGCTTGAATGGATGTTCCTAACTGTCCAACCTCATCACGAGAATGAGCGCCAAGTTTTACCGTCAAATGCCCTTGGCTAATCTTTTCTGTCGCTTGCTTCATTTGTACTAAAGGTGCCGTGATTAGTTTTGATAAAGCAAAAGTTGTAACAACTGCAAATACAATTGAAATAATACCAGCTATGTAAAAGTGATGCTGGAGACGATCAATCATTCCTTTGATATCTTTCGTATCTTTAAACATATACACTGTGCCAACTTGATTATCATTTACTTCAATTGGAGAAGCTGTTGCAATATAGGGGGAAGTTTCCCAATCTCTTTGCAAAATTTTCCCCTCATAAGGGAGCTTCTTATCTCTCCACTCATTCACAGCCGCTTTTGCTCCTGTAATAAGAGGTGTTGAAGCACTCAAAACTTCCCCGTTTATGTTGGTAATGATAACATCCGTATCGGTTTCTGACTCCATTAACGCGACGTGACTAAGCGTTATGGAATCACGGTGCTGCTCTAATACTTCTCGGTGGCTATTCCCTCTTACTCTTAAACTCTCTAACTCTTCTGAGATGCGAGTGTTCGCTAACCCCGTATATAAATAGAAAAATAAACCTGCTTCAATAATTAAGATAAAAACTAAAAACAATAGTCCTAATTTAATGGATACTTTATTCACTTCTTTCACTTCCCCTGTAAATGTACATCTATTATAAAGGATAGATATGGAGAAAGTGTGCAGACTTAAGTTGAATTAAATACGAAATTAAGATTCACACCTATACTTGATGTACCCTATTAATTTGTCTAAAAAGTAAATACTGCTCTGAATTTTAATTTGGTGTCGTTCCCTTTAAAAAAGCTTTAGCTCGTCAACTATTTCACGAGAACGTGTCCAATGAAGGTAGTGATGTCCGTTCAACATCACCACTTTATTATGATGCTGCTTTGCAATTTCCTGCTCATAAAATGATAGTGTTGATTTACCGTTTGTTTCTTTCTGAAAGTTCTTAGCAAAAATTAAGACTGGTACTTTATTTGGAATCGTTAAGGATTCTGTTTTATTCACGTTTCTTTCTATCTCATTCATTTCCATAATGATGTTTTTGTTGTATCCTTTTATGCTGGTCTTTGCCTTTATCATTTTTAACTCTCGGCTGGAATACATCCCTGGTTCAGCGATAGGTAAATAAGACTCATCATCAAGCTCAACTGCTAGACGAGCAATCCCTGTTGGAGCGACAAATCGAAAAATACTTGGCATCGTTGAGGGAGCTTCACCAAAACACCTCAGCATCTTTGGTAACGTTGGATCAATGCCAACAATGGCTTCCACTTCATCAGGATAGTGATTGGCATAATACATTGCATAAATGCCTGACACCGAATGAGGCATAAGAATATATGGACCTTGTATGTCTGCTTTTTTCAATGGATTTCTTACTTCTTCAACAATATTTTCAACCGATCGTTCACTCTCTGTAAAATCACTCCAACCATAACCAAAAGGCTCCACAACTACGACTTTGTACGTATGTGATAACTCAAAAATCAACAGCTGGAGCAGGTGTTCCAAGGCCAGCTAATAATACAATTGTTTGTTTCCCTTTACCTTTTTGATAGATATGCATCTGCTTTCCCTTTACTTCTACAAGCTCTCCTAATGGTGGATATCGTTTGTCTTCCACAACAGTCAACACTTGATGCAAGGTTATCCATGTTACACACGCTACATCTAAAGATATACTTACTCTTTTTATTATTTTTTTAAACATATAAGCCCTCCTACGATTTAACTATTAATAAAACGTTTGAAGACTCATTTAGTTGCTTATTCATGTACTCACTTTTTCTACACTAACGTTTTTTCTTTGAACAAGTACCCGTAAGCTACAAGTCCATACTGCCAAAGCTACAATAATCATTAAAGCAGCTCCTATTATAACGACCAAGCGTATGGAGATCACTTCTACTAAAATGCCAAACAATGCGGTTACAATAATAATACATAGACTTTCTACTAATCCATATAGGCTTCCAACTCGCCCCATTATTTCAACTGGAATATACGTTTGATAAAACGTATAAAATGCCGCGTTCGCAAATGCCATTGCAAACGATATCAAGGCGCATCCGCAGGCAGCTATAAAAAATGTAGTTGAATTTGTAAATAACATATACCCTCCAGCTGTTAGCATGCTCCCCATACCAAGGAGCCAAGATGTAGGAATTTTTTCAACTATTATGGTATTAAGAAGCGCACCGATAAGTACACCTCCACCAGCTATGCTAACCAATAGTCCATACTCTCCCTCTGTTAAACCTAGTTCCTTTACTGAAAAAGCAGCTTCGAGTGAATCAGTTGCGGTCATCAACACCGTCATGAAACTAAAGAGTAAATAAATAAGCATAACTCCCACTGCGTGCCGGCTAAAAGAAAATACAAGATGCCAATCCTGTTTAATCATGTAAAATGATAACCTTTGAACCTTTTGTGTAGTAACCCCCTTTGGCTCTATATTTGGCACAAACCAAAGCAGCAGCGCCGAAAGCACTAATGCGATACTGTTAATGCAAATAGCAGTTGCTGGTGTACCGACCATCACTAATAAACCCGCAACGGCTGGTCCTGTAAAAAATGCTCCTGCATCAAGAAGACTTCTAAGTGAATTGAATCTTTTACGCTTCTCTTCTGGTAAAAACTTTGTTATATACGCCATAGATGTTGGTTCATACGCTGCGCCTACAGCGGTTGTAATTCCAACCAGTACATAGATTACGAGAAGTGAATTTGAAAAAGCCAACCATAAAATAACAGCGGCTTGGATCAGGTTTAATCCAATCATTACGTGCTTTTTGTTTAAACGATCAATGAGACTCCCAGCCCATAGGTTCGTTAACATCGCAGCTGCTGCTCTAACAATATAAAGAGTTGAAACGGCTAGGGCTGAACCAGTGATTTGTAACACAACTAAGTTCAAAGCAATAAAGTAAATCCAACTCCCGATTCCTGAAATGCCAATACTTGCTAGAAGTAATAATCGTCCGCGCAATTCTGTCTTCTTCATTAATTCTCTCCTCCTTTAATCCATAAAAAAAACTCGCCCCCAAGACAAAAATACTGTCTTGGGGGCGAGTTTTTATCGCGCTGCCACCCCAGTTTATTGACATGTCACCACATCAATCTCATCAGGTACAATCATACCTTAGCTCTGTAACAGGAGCACCTGTCATATCATCCCTTAAATGTTCCGATATGCCTCTCTGAGACTTGGTTCAACAAATTCACTTTGACCCGTTTTCAGCTACCGGGCTCTCTGTGCAAAGCTTATTTATTTACTCTTCTCTTCACCGCGTTTAATTTTTCTATATATTACCACAAACTATTAAAATATGTAAATAAAAAGAAAGAAAGAGACTGCGCTCTTTCTTTTTATTTATTCGCAAGTGCGCTATGTTTTAGTGTACGCTTTTGCCACACTATCGTAATACCGAGCGTTACAAGTAATAAAACAAGACTTAGTACAAACGGATACATAATTTGCACATCAAATAAAACGCCAGCAAGAGTTGGACCTAAAACGTTTCCGATACTCATATAAGCGTTGTTCATTCCCATTGCAAACCCTTGTTCATTTCCGGCCATTTTTGAAATAAGCGTATTTAAGACTGGACGAAGAATAGATGTTGCAAGGAAAATAATCAGCGAAATGACAAAGAATAAGCTGTAGCTCCCTGTGAATAGTGACAATAGAAATCCAAGTGCTGCCACGCCGATAAAAATGTTTAATACTGCTATTTCACCAAATATACGAACGATGCGATCTACTAGAAACAGCTGTACAATCACGCTAACAATCCCTGTTGCTGTAACCATTAAAGCAATTTGCTGTGGCGTAGCCCCATACTGTTTATCTAAAAATAGACCAAGAACTGACTCATACGCCATTAGCCCAAAGCTCATCACAAGAGTAATAACCAGCGGTATAAAATAAGGCATCTTAACAGAACGTGCTAGTTTCGAAACCATAGATTCATTATCTTGAATAGCTGCTCGTGCTGCTGTAGCTTCTTCTGTTTCACTATTTTCTAATAGCATCATTGAAAATAAAACAGCTACAAGAGATACAAGTGCTGAGACTAAAAATGGAATCTTCAAGCCAAAATCAGCTAAAAAGCCACCAAGTCCAGGCCCAATTACAATTCCTAGAGACATAGCCGCTGATACAAGACTGTTTCCTTTTGCACGCTGCTCCATCGTTGTAATATCCGCAACATATGCAAAGATAGCAGGAATAAGTAAAGCTGCACCCACTCCACCAATGACGCGAGATGCATAAAGTAACCAAATGGAATTGACTGCGTAAAAGATAAACATAGACAGCGTTAAGCCAGCAAGTCCATATATAATCATTTTTCGTCGTCCGTATTGATCGGACCACTTTCCTGCAATTGGTGAAAAAATAAGCTGAGCACCTGCAAAAATAGCAATCATTAGCCCCGCTGCAGTTCCCCCCTGATTAATTGACTGTAAATAAGCAGGTAAGATTGGAATAATGATTCCAAAACTTCCAACCGCAATAAACATATTAATCATTAAGATAATGATTTTTTTTCTTTGTTCTCCCGACATTCGAGCTGTCTCTCCTCCTATTAGAACACAAAAATAGCATGCTACAGCAGTATACTTCATGTTCATTTTTTTCCACACGTAGTATAACTTATACTGATAGACATGCTGTTGTCAATTGAATCAATTTCATAAAACCTATCTAAAGAAACATACAAGGACCCAATTTTCATGTTCTCATTTTT
>NZ_JBXDLD010000151.1:0-12568 GCF_056820425.1 Priestia sp. KCTC 13724
TCATTTTTCTTCTCAAACGGAAAAATAATAAAACGGAAAATTCAGTCAATATTTATGCGACGTTAGTGAGTTAAACAGTATATAAAAAAGCTCGTATACTCTCTCTTCTTTAAACGGATAATAACGAAAGAAATGTTATGTTAAAATGAAAGGAGTAAGACAAGATGAAAAAAAGAAAATATTTATTTGGCCTTCTATCCACCATTTTATCTGTAGGATTCCTTTTCGGTTGTAATGATAAAAAAGGATGAAGCCGAGCCCGATCCAACTGAAGAACCTTCTGAACAAAAGGCAGAAAATGATCGCAACAATGGACCACGAGATGTGGGATTCCAACCCGATGGAACCGAGAATAATAATGTAGATGATAATAATCAGACACGATTAGAGGTAGCTGATAAGGCTGCAGATCGCATTGCTAAATTAGACGAAGTAGACAGTGCAATTGTGATTGTTACAAACCGAAATGCCTATGTGGCAGTTGTTTTACGTGATGGAACAAAAGGAGAAGTAACAGATCGTTTAGAAAAGAAGATTGCCGATCAAGTAAGAGCGACAGATCCAGATATTCGAGACGTATTTGTATCATCTAATCCTGACTTTGTAGAGCGTATGAGGGATTATGGAAACAGAATTAATGAAGGCGCTCCAGTAAAAGGGTTATTTGAAGAGTTTACTGAAACCATTCGAAGAGTATTTCCTAACGCTCGTTAAATTAGAGTGATTGAGCGTAACAAGTCCATTCGCTATGTGCTAAAAAAGAGAAACCCTTGTTCAACGGGTTTCTTTTTTAGTTACTATGATAGTAGGGTTTATCAAAAAAACTCATACTTTGTGGACAAAGTATAAGCCTTTGGTTGACCGATCAGCAAATTAACTATCTCATTTTTCCAAATAATCTATAGTATTATATCATTTACACTTTACCTATATGTCAAGTAGGAATTAAAAATTTGAATATTCTTTTTAGTTAAAATATGGTATTATTTTATGTAACAAAAGGAGGTTCTATTGTGACAACTACCATTACCTATAAACGAAATTGTCCTATTAATGCGCAACAACTAATCAGCGTCTTTGCATCTTCTGGTATCAAGCGTCCTATCCAAGACGTGGCTCGAATCCAGAAAATGATTGACCATGCGAATTTACTGATTACGGCTTGGGATGGTGAAAAGCTAATTGGCATCGCTCGCTGCGTAACTGATTTTAGCTATTGCTGCTACGTATCAGATCTTGCCGTGTGTAAAGAATACCAGCAAAAAGGAATTGGAAAAACACTTCTCAATAAAATAAAAGAAGAAGCAACTGATCAATCAGCCATTATTTTATTATCTGCACCAAGCGCAGTTGAATACTATCCTCATATTGGTTTTGAACAAGTGGACGTCGCTTTTCGTATTCCTCGTTCCAATTAAAAAAGTCTCAAAGCACTTGTATAAACTCAGGTGCTTTGAGACTTTTTATCGGGAAGAAATACCGTGAACGTACTTCCTTTATTTATGCGACTTTCAACAGAAATCGAGCCTTCATGTAAGTTAACAATTTTTTTAGAAATCGCAAGCCCCAGCCCATTACTTTTTAGCGACCTTGATTTATCTACTGTGTAAAAGCTTTCGAAAATGTACTTTTGATCTTCTTCATCTATACCAATTCCCGTATCTTTCACTGAAACGGTTACACCTTCTTTCATAGAAGCCATTGAAACTTCAATCGTGCCGCTTTGATGCGTATATTTAATACTGTTTGAAAGCAAGTTAAGCCATACTTGCTCCAGTAGCTCTTCATCTCCTTCAATCCTAACTCTTTCTAAATCGAGCTCAATCTCAAGTTCCTTCTCTGTCCACTGTGGCTCTAACGCCAGAATGACATGACGGATTTGTTCATCCAAATCGTACGTTTTGTGATGAAACGGATGATGCTCAGCATCTAATGAAGCTAGCTTTAAAAGATTCGAGCTTAATTGTGAAAGCCTTGTACTTTCTTTTTCAATAATCGTTAAATATTGCTGCTTTTTATCTTCACTCACAATATTATCTTTTAAGGCTTTTGAAAAACCTTTAATAGAAGTTAACGGTGATTGAATTTCATGGGAGACGCTCGCAATAAACTCTTGTCTCATCGTTTCAATTTTGTTGAGTTCTTTTGCCATTTGGTTGAAATTTTTGGTTAATAAACCAATCTCATCGCTAGATGCATGCTCAACTTGAACCGAGTAATCCCCCTTACCTACTTTTTTCATTGCTCCACTTAATCGCTGAATTGGTTTGATAAGAATCGTAGAAACGTATGCAAATAAAATAATTCCAATAAACAACACGCTTATGAGCTGAATAAGCTGTACGTCTTGAATAACAGAAATTTGCCTTTGAGGATGCGACTGAACAAATAAAGCATATTTCTGATTATTTTCAATAAAGGGTATTCCCACAATGTTTGGTTTTGGCTTATTGGATGGTTCACTTTCAACCGTTGAAAACCGATCTCCCCGCAAAACATTATCTACAACGCTTTTGTCAATGGGCAAGGTCGGTCCTCGATCGCCTAATACTCTCCTATTATACTCGGAATCAACAATAATAAATGAAAAGTGAATAAATGATGTATTCGATAAAAAACGAGCGGCTTCATCGGAACCATTTGCACCGTATAATTGAATGAACTCCTCACCCATCCGAAACATATCCGGTTCTAGCTTATCACCTAGCCTGTCTTTACTTAAAAGTGTTGTAATAGTAATTGTAATAATAACGCTTAACACAATCGTTATTATAAACGAAAGCACCAGTTTCAAATAAATTGACTTCACATTAACACCCTTCTAGTTTATACCCTAGCCCTCGAACGGTTTTAATTTCAATATTTGCCTTAAGACCACTTTGATTTAAGCGCTCACGAATCCTTTTGATGTGGACATCAATAGTTCGTTCATCTCCTTCGTAATCGAAACCCCAAATACTTTGGATAAGCTGGTCTCTTGTGAAGATTTTCCCAGGTGAACTCGCCAATTTAAACAAAAGATCAAATTCTTTTAGAGGAAGGCTTTCAACATAGTCACCAACATGCACTTCAAGTTTCGTACGATCTAATCGTATATTTTCAATATGAACAATATTACTTGCTTCAATTCGATACCTTCTCAAAAGTGCCTTCACTCTAGCAACTAATTCTTCAGGGTTAAATGGCTTGACAACATAGTCATCCGTTCCAATATCAAAGCCTTTTAGCTTATCGTGAGCTTCACCTCTAGCCGTTACCATTAGTACGGGTATATCAAAATACTCTTTAATCTCTCTTGTTAATTCCCATCCATCTTTATAAGGCATCATAATATCTACCACGGCCAAGTCTACTCTAAATTCTTCTAACTTTTGCCACGCTTCTTCTCCATCTCCTGCTTCAATCACTTTAAATCCTTGTGTTTCTAGATAAACTGAAATCAGCTCTCGAATATGCTGATCATCGTCTGCTACTAAAATTTGAATCACGCTGTATTTCCCCCGTCCATTATCATCCTTTATCATGTGACTTTATTATATAAATTAAATATGAATTGAATATGAACAATGCTCTTACTTTGTTTTCAATCGCTCTTGTTGAACAATTTGCTGCAAGTAAGATAAAAATATATTCCGTAAATCTTCTCTTTTTAAAGCCATTTCAACCATTGCCTGTAAGTAACCAACCTTATCACCAATGTCGAAACGACTTCCTTTTAGCCGCACACTAAAAATCTGTTCATACTGAGATAAATCTTTTATCGCATCTGTTAATTGTAATTCATTTCCTACTCCTTTTTCAATTTTTTTTAGCGACTGAAAAATAGAAGGCGTTAAGATATATCTTCCCATAATGGCTACATTCGATGGCGCTTGCTCAGGTTTTGGCTTTTCCACCACGTCTTCAACTGAATATACATCCCCAACCACAGACCCAGCTTTAATAATTCCATACTTTGATACATCTTCTTTCTTTACTTCTTTAACACCAATAACCGATTGATTCAGTTCTTCATATACCTTTATAAGCTGCTTCAAAGCCGGCGTTTCACCTACCATTACATCGTCACCAAGCAAGACTGCAAAAGGTTCATCTCCAATAAACTTCTCTGCACACAAGATTGCATGCCCGAGCCCTTGAGGCTCCTGCTGCCTGATATAGTGTACGCTTGCCATCTTCGAAATACGCTGTACATTTTCTAATAGTTCATACTTTCCTTTTTCTACTAGCAGATGTTCTAATTCAACTGACTTATCAAAATGATCTTCGATTGCTTTTTTATGCTTACCTGTAATAAAAATAATGCTTTCAATGCCCGCTTCTACTGCTTCCTCCACAATATACTGCACGGCAGGCTTATCAACGATTGGGAGCATTTCTTTTGGAAGAGCTTTTGTGGTTGGTAGAAACCTAGTACCTAACCCTCCAACCGGAATGACTGCTTTTCTAACGTTCATAGTGTTCCCTTCCTTCCATTGTTTTTGTAAACACATAGCGATTTGTTAGCACAAAATTAATTCCTAAACTACCTATACTTGCAGCCCCTTTACTTACAAAAAGGTTGAAAGAGGCATATTCATGACATAACAGCAAAATAAGTGAACTACAAATGAATGTAACCAAATTGACAACTAAAAATTTAGTAACTTCCTTAACCGTTGAGGGCTCTTTTCGTTGAAACGTCCATTTTCTGTTTAGCGTATAGCTATTTGCAACTCCAGCTCCATAAGATATCCACTGAGCAATTAAATAATACATGCCAAATGACACGAGCACCATGTAGACGCTTAAATCAATTACCGTGTTTAAGACACCAACTGATGAAAACTTTGAAAATGCAAGTAAGCCTTTTTTATTCACGATGAGCAAACTTTCTTATCGGCTGTTGCTTGTATGTTTTTCTCACAATATAAAGCGGACGATTTTTGGCTTCGTCATAAATCCGACCAATATATTCACCAATCATTCCTAAAATCACCAAAGTAAAGCCACTAAACAACAGTTGAATAACAATAAGAGATGACCACCCTGCAATTGTGTTATCCGTAAATAGCTTTAAATATAAAACGATAATAAGATAGACAAAGCCGATAAAAGATAATGCTACGCCAGTATAAGTTGCTAGTTTTAAAGGCTTATATGAAAAGGAAGTAAGGCCATCAAGCGATAATTTCAGCATCTTTTTCAGCGGATATTTTGATTCCCCAGCTGCTCGTTCATCTCGTTCATACTCCAAGGCAATTTGCTTAAACCCAACCCAACTGACAAGACCTCTGACAAATCGATTCTTTTCTTGTAATAGCTTCATTTGATCGCATACTTTACGATCTAGCAAGCGAAAATCTCCCGTGTCTAGAGGGATTTCAATATCAGTCATTGAGCGCAGTAATCGGTAAAACATGGCAGCGGTATGCTTTTTAAAATACGATTCTCCTTTTCTCTTTGTACGCTTCGCATAGACTACGTCGTAACCTTGCTTCCATTTATCAATCATTTGGAGAATCAATTCAGGTGGGTCTTGTAAATCTGCATCAATGACTACCACCGCATCTCCCTTGGCATAATCCATGCCAGCAGTAATTGCAATTTGATGACCAAAGTTACGTGCAAAATCTAACAGCATAACTGACGAGTCTTGTTGACTATATTGAATTAAAATATCTGCTGTTTTATCGCGGCTACCGTCGTTCACGAAGAGAAGCTCATACGCTTCTCCTGTGGACTTCATCACTTCTGTTAAACGATGGTAAGTTGTATGAATAACCTCTTCTTCGTTATAAACAGGAATGACAATGGAATATTTAATTGCACTCATTTATTCTTCTCCTTTCATATCAACATAATAGAGTTGTGAAGCCCCTCCACCAGGTCCATCTTGTTGGCTATTCTCATTTTCTTTCCATTCTTCGGAAGGAATCTCTGTGCCGTTCTCCTGAATCCAGCTAATAATGTCAGAGTTTCCACCCATTCCTCGATTTCCAATTAAGAAGTAGTGAACATCTCCACTTGCAACAAGCTTTTCAAGTTCTGTAACTGTTAAAATGGAATCAGCCCCTGAAAAACCTCCCATCGTCATTACGGCTTCGCCCGTTTCAATGATATACGGTGCTGCCGCTGTGGAATCGAGCGTAGCAAATAGGTACTTTGTTCCGTTGCGATTCTTTTCAAGGAACGTAAGAAGAGATTGGTTAATCTGTCCATTCATTCCACGACCGTCATTCCTCTTCTCTCTATTGGTAGAACTCTTTTCATCATTAGGTGCTTCATTCGTATCTACTTGATTGTTATTGTTTATTGAGACGTCTTGTTCATCACCTGGAAATGCCATATCATCCATTTGAGGTAGCTGTTCATCTTGCGAAGACGTTGGACCCGCTTCTGGAAGCATGCTGTTTCCACCATAAAGAATTGGTGTCATTGCCCAGTAAAGTGGACCAATCACAAGCACAATAAGTGCTGCTGTCATCATATACGTATTGATTGCTGATCGCTGTTTCATACTCCCAAGTGCTAAAGCCAATGTAATTCCGATAATCCCCACAGCCAAGATAGATGCAAGACCGATTGTTTCACGATCCGGTAGCATAATGCTAACCTGCAACCCAGCTGTTAATGCAATACCTACCGGCAACAGCCATGACTTCCACCCTTCGAGGCCACGATATGCCTTCCATAAAACTGGGAGTCCTGCTCCTATTACTGCTGCTAACGGCGGTGCTAGCATGATGAGGTAATACTGATGGAAAAATCCTGCAATGCTAAAGAACACAGCTACTGGTACTAACCACGCTAACCAAAATACAGTATGAAGAACTTTCGTGCTTAGGGTTTCTTTTACTCTTGCCCCTCCCAACAAACTGATAATGCTCACAATCGCTAATGGTAAAAACCAGCTAATCTGATCTGCAAGTCCATCTTGAATTAATCGAAACATGCCAGGCGTTCCTGTATTAAATCTTCCAGCGTTTCCTCCACCAGGGTCATTGTTATCTCCGTCCATCTGTGGAGGGGATTGTCCGCCTGGTGCATTTCTAAAATTTGAGTCTTGTCCACTATCTAAGTTTGAGTTTTGCTGATTTTCATTGTCACTTGAATCAGTTGTATTTCCTCCACCTTGCATCCCTTCATTTTCTAATGCTAATTCATCTTGCTTATCACCGCTTGGAGGTATCAGATGCTCACCTTGTTCTTCATTTTGTCCACGGCTTCCTTGGGGGCTACCCCCACCAGACATCTCTCCTGTCAAACGCGAAATACCGTTGTAACCGAGCGCTAGCTCTAATACTGAGTTTGTTTCACTACTTCCAATATAAGGCCTTTTATCTTCTGGAATTAAGTCAACAATTGTTGCCCATGAAAGCGATACAACAATTAGTAGTACTGTCGCTCCAGATAATAAGCTGATTTTTTTCTTCCAGTCAATCTTTGCTGATAGCCAGTAAAATAAATAAAATGCTGGTAAAACCATATAAGCTTGCATCATTTTCATATTAAATCCAACACCAATGAGCACAAACGCTAGAAACAGCCAGCGATGTTTTTTTATGGTTACCGCTTTAAACAGCATCCACGTTGCTAATAATAAGGTAAAAACAAGTAAACTATCGATGTTGTTGGTTCGACTAACGGCTGGAACAATTGGCGTTATAGCCATGGTTAGCGCAGCTATTCGCCCCGCAGCTACACCAAATACTTTTTTTATCATGACGTACAGCAGAATAACTGACCCTACTCCTGCTAACGCTTGAGGCAAAATCACACTCCAACCGTGAAATCCAAAAATCTTAGCACTAATCGTTTGAATCCAAAACGCAACGGGCGGCTTATCCACCGTTACGAACCCCGCTGGGTCAAACGATGCAAAAAAGAAGTTATGCAAATTTTGCATCATGCTTTTGACAGCTGAGGTGTAATACTGGTTGACATATTCATCTTCCCATATATTCGTAAAGTTTAAGGCTACAGCTAGTGTTAAAATCCACACTAACCATTTATCAATTTTTTTCTTTTTTCTATTCATTCTTTCACTCCCTTATTGATTGTAAGGCTAGTGTAATAAACGAATATGAACTGATTATGAACATTCTTCTTAGATTAACTATTTATGTACAAAAAAAAGCAGGTGTAATCTACACCTGCTTACCACTATAACCCTGCGTTACGCTGCAATCGTTTGGCAATCTCTGCGAACTCATCTGGACCGATTCCAGGAGCAAACTCTTCAGTTACCTCTTCTAAGTCTGGAATTTTCGCACCTTTAGGCGTTCCTTCAATGACTTCTAGCTTCCCACCATCTTCTGGGTGCGTACCTTTCCAAATCTTCGCAATTCCCATATAATCAGCATCACTAAATGTATAGAGACGGCGATGAACACCTTGGTCTTCATATTTTCTAGCAGCATCGAACGATTTGTTACTCAAATTTGGAATTGGCACTAGTTTTGTAACATCCACACCGGTTGCGATTTCTAACGCTTTAGCATATGCCACAACGTGAACCCCACCACGAACTAATAAATATCCAATCATTTCACGAGCAACTGGGTTATCTGTCATTTGGTATACCCTCATTTTATGGGTTCTTGCCCCACACTCCAAAAAGAAATTGTGCAATAAATCCAGAATTAAATTTCCACTATTAAAGACATTTTCTCCTGTCCAAGCTTTTCCCATAGAGTCGAATGGATAAGCTGTTTGCGCAGTGGCAATAAAATGCTGGGTATTGCGCACATCCTTTGCATCCTGCATTGGCGTAATGTCTGGATCACCCGGAAACGTAGATCCTTCTAACATAAGATTAATTGTATTGGATACGAGTTCTACATGCCCAAACTCTTCTGCTGTAATGCTCGCAACTAAATCATAAAATGGGCGCAGCTTTTTCTTTGTACGAAAATTAAATGACTGATACATATAGTTGTTTAGAGTAGACATCTCTCCAAACTTACCACCTAATAGCTCTTGTACAGCAGCAGCTGCGTTCGGATCTGGATTTTTCGACTCTGGTAAATCAATTAATAATTTATCAATCCGCTTAAACATAGCGCATTCCTCCACTCTCTCTGAAAAATTCCATTCATTAAGATGTATGAAGTGACAAGGTTGTCTCATTCGCCAAATGAACTTTTACACAAAAACTGTGCACCTCAACCGTTAAACCATCTAACAATTGAGGCGCATTTTTTTTCTGCTTATTATTCAGGCATAATCCACACAATTTGTTGAATACGTACAAAGAAGCTAGAATCTTTTGATTGAATGACAACGTGATCAATTTTAACATCCTTAACTTTTCCACGTATGTTTCCACGTACGGTTTCAATAACTACTTCTTTCCCCTTGACTGATTCAAGAGTCGCAAATACATAAGGATCGACTTGAGTTACCATATAAGGCGCTTCATAATTACGCTCGTCTTGTTCATAAGTCATCCGTTTATCGTCTCCTTTTTTCTATTGTCGTTTTAATGTATGCATCATTCTTTCAAATATGAACATTTATTAACGTACACACTTATGCTTTACATGGCTTGGTTCTAGTGAATATAATAAAACAAAAATGAAAAAAGGCAGGCTATTTATGAGCGAAGATTATGCATTTCGATTTCATATTAAAGACTCTTATCCAATAGACAAACCTGAGACAAAAGAAGCTGTTGTTTTCACAAAGATTAAAACAAAAGCGGGGGACATACTTTTTGAAGGAGATGTACGCGTGCACGTTACTTCCATTGGGGTATTTCCTGTAGTAAAAGATATTGCAAGTGCCGTATCAAATAAATCGCTTCGTCAGCTGTTAACTGCAGAAGTAAAGCGCTATGTTCGTCCTCACCGAAATTTTTTATAACTTTATCCAAACATTTGACCAAGAGGCCCTTCGTCTGCGATTATATCTTGAATATCATAAATAGAAATAGGAAAGTAAGGAATCCCATATGCATACGGTGCTAAATCATAGAGCTGATAAAATAACATAAGCGACTTATCGGCAATATAAAAGTCTTGATTTGGGTTAATTCCCGTATATTCTCCGAGAACCATAATGTCTCGTTCTTTAATCTGATTCTCCACGAGCTCAGATAAGCGTTTAACATAATTGCTGTCAGGCTTAAATAAATCCTTTAGTTTATATACCTTTCCATTCTTTGTTTTCACAATCAACCAAAAAAACCTGAACGATTAAAAGTTATGAACTCTCAATCGTTCAGGTATAGTAGAGGCTGAACTACTTATGTCTCAGTCTCTTTCTTGTGTCTAGGGTTTCACTTTAAATTGTTAATTGTTTTCGCTGCATCAACTGTATTTTTCAACAGCATCGTAATCGTCATTGGACCAACACCGCCTGGTACTGGTGTAATATACCCTGCTACTTCTTTTGCTGGTTCATAATCAATATCACCAACAAGCTTTCCATTTTCCATCGTGTTCCCAACGTCAATAACGATAGCACCTGGCTTTAAGTCTTCTGCTTTCACTAAGCGTGGTCGACCAACAGCAGACACTAAAATATCAGCTTGCTTGATCATTGCTGATAGGTCTTTTGTGCGTGAATGAGCAATCGTTACCGTTGCATTTTCTTGAAGAAGAAGCATAGCAACCGGCTTTCCAACAATGTTGCTGCGACCAATTACAACTGCATGTTTACCTGAAATCTCTTCACCTGAACGCTTGATCAGCTCAATGATTCCGTGTGGTGTACATGGGAGATAGCACTCGTCTCCAATCACCATATTTCCAACACTTACAGGGTGAAAACCGTCTACATCTTTTTTAGGAGAAATCGCGTTTAATACAGCTTTTTCATCAATATGATTTGGTAATGGCAGCTGTACTAAAATTCCATGTACAGCTTCACTTTCATTCAGCTGTTGAATTTCTTGTAATAATTCTTCTTGTGTAATGTTAACATCACGCTTAATTACTTCTGATGCCACGCCAATTTCTTCACATGCTTTTGCCTTAGCTTTCACATAAGAGTGTGAAGCTGGATTATCACCTACTAAGATAACTGTAAGTCCTGGTACAACACCTTGCTCTTTTAATTGTGCGACTTCTTCTTTTAAATCGGCACGTAATTCTGCTGCTACTTCCTTACCTTTAATAATCGTTGCTGTCATGTAAAACGGCTCCTTCCAAATCTTTATCTACGAATTATATTAAATAATCTAACACAAAAGTTCGTATTTTTTCAACATTTTTATAAAAAACTATTATTTTTTTATATATAATTCAAAAATAAACGGATAATATCTACAAAAAAACGTGTATGATATAAATCACACACGTCGCTTGCTCTATTCGTCATCTTCCATTAATCTTCCATAGATATGACTAACAATTACTTTTAACACTGTATAAGTTGGCAGTGCTAATAACAATCCTAAAAATCCAGCTACGCTACCCGCTATTAATAAAAGCAAAATCACGGTTACAGGATGAACGTCAAGCTTTCTTCCCATTACTTGAGGAGAAATTAAGTTACTTTCAATTTGTTGAATAATTAGTACGCCTAAAATAACGTAAAGCGCCATATACGGATCTTGAATTAATCCCATAATGACACCAGGAAGAGTCCCAATAAACGGTCCAATAAACGGAATAAGATTCGTAAATAATGCAATTAACGCTAACACAAGTGCATTATCTAACCCAATTAATAAATACCAAATATAAACGCAAACCCCAACGAACATACTGACAATAATTTGCCCTTGGATAAATGCACTCAATCCTGTATTTATCTTACTTAAAATTCCGTCGATATCATGACGATAGCGCTTTGGTGTCAAACGAACGATGCGCTTAGGTAAGTTTTCTCCATCTTTTAACATATAGAATAGTACAAACGGAACGGTAATAATGACAATAATTGTGCTTGTCAAAACGTCAAAAATCTTTAACGTACTTGTACCAATCGTCGTTGCCATATCCCCCACGTTCCCAAGTATATCAGTCAAGCGCTGCTCTAAATCAAACTTTGTTGCTTCTTCCGCAAAGCGAGCGGTGAACGGTGAATGTTGGAGATCTTTAATTAAATTCATCACGTCTTTCGCGAGCGTTGGTAGATAATTTGCTAAGGACAACAGCTGTTCTTGAATAATAGGATATAAAAATACGATTCCACCGGTTAGAAAACCAATGAATGAAAGAAAAACAAATAGAATCGCTAATGTTTTGGGGACCTTTGCTCTCATAATCAGTCGAACAATAGGGCTAAGTAAGTAATACAAAACCCCTGCGATTAAAATCGGAGCTAATATAGTTGTAATCATAACGCCAATCGGCTGTAAGATATACTGCACTTTTGACAGCATAAATAGAATTAATAATAATAATAAAATTCCTAATCCACTTTTAAAGAAACGCGGCATTTTCACACAATCTACTCCCTAATTTTATCTTAATTTATTTGTTAACTTTACTAGCTTAAAGATTCACTCCTCCTTACACATGTATAAATATATGTATTTCGTATATACGTAAATACGAACTATATTTCATCTATATAAGTTGAATTAAAGGATTACAATTACTCTCTGTTGAAGTATAAGGGTAACACTTACCAATGA
>NZ_JBXDLD010000152.1:0-1939 GCF_056820425.1 Priestia sp. KCTC 13724
AGCTCAATGAAACCGAGAGTCTGCGTGCAGTCAGTGAGACATTATTTTCTGACGACCTTCAAAAAGCGATGCATTTAGAAGCGATTAGCTTTTCGCAGCTCGGACGCCGATTAAATCAAGTGCCGACTGAAGTGTTCCAACAGGTATTTTTGGATTTAGTTGCCCAAATTCACGAGAAATCACATTATGAGCAGCGCCGAGAAATGACAACACCACTGAAAATTATCGACTCGAGTACGTTGCCATTGAACTTGAAAAACCATAAGTGGGCTGAATTCCGTAAAACAAAAGCTTCATTTACGTCTTGTTTACGCAGAAAAAGGCTGCTCCTATCCAGATAAAGCGGAGAAATCAAATATTCAGGACCTTATATATGATAGTGAGGTAACTTGGAAAGGGAGAGTTATAGACAAAACAACCAACTCGCTTTTTCTTCTAAGCACAGATATTGATTATGCTGGAGAAAACTATCTCGCAGTTCTTCAAGATAAAAAAAGCTGTTTCCTCTCATGTTTTTAGCTGATATGAAAGATCCTAACATGATTAAGTCTATTAAAGAGGGAAATATTATAAAAGTTAAGGGTAAAATTGTAAATGAAGGAGATAGAAAGCTACAAAAACATTGGGGATTGATTGACAGTAAAGTCCTAGAAAATTAATCAGTAATCCTAAAAGAAGCATGCAATAAAGCTAATTAATTTTGTCGCATGTTTCTTTTCTGTTATATCTTATTCTCTACCCGTTAATAAACATTATTTTTTTAATATACAAATGTCTATAATCTCGCTTCTTTTACTTCTTTTACCTTTTGTTCTAATCTTTTTACAAAATCAATATCTACTTCTTGTAATCTGGTCAATGTATGATATATAATCTTTGAACCAAATTCATCAACGAGTTCATAAACTAATTGTTTTAATTGTATTTCAAAGAACTCCTCTTTTGTAAACCTACATATATACACAAACGCTTTTCCTTGAGGTTTTTTCTGTAAAATCCCCTTTTGAACTAAACGATTCATTACTGTCATAATAGTACTAAAATGAATCGTTTTTTTCCTCACAGCAAAGTTTGCACTTTTTTAATAGTCACATTGTTTTCATTCCATACAATTAACATAATCTCTGCTTCAAGGGGGCCAAAAAAACGTTTTAACCCTTTTTCATGAATTTTAAATATTTTTAATTTCATTAAAGAGCACTTAACACTACAGATTGTAGTGTTAAGTGCTCTTTTAGTCAAGAATCATCATTAAATTAAAAATTTATGCGTATTTTGTCCTGCATATCTTTCTACTCTAGAGCTCTTTTTAATTAAAAAGGCAAACAACTTTTTACTATTTAGTACATAATTATGCTACTAACTTTCTACACTCTTCTGCACATTTCAAGCAAGCTTCTGCACATTTTTTACAGTGGTCATGATTATGATTTTGACACTCATTACCACACGCTTCACAAATTTTGGCACAAGCTTCAGCTAACTCTAAAACAAATGGTGTTCCCCTTCCTAATGCCTGCTCCAAGTAGGCACAAATATCCGCACATTCTCGATCTAAGCGAATACATTCCACCATCATTTTAACATCCTCTTCTTTTAAACAAGCATCATAACAATGATTACATGCAGTCATACACTCATGTAACGTTTTAATAATTGATTGATAATTTTCATGTGACATATTAAAATTCCTCCTTTAAATCCTCTTTCTTTATTATAATAGACGAACATGTTAATTGTTAAACATACTAATGAATAGTGAAACAGGAGGAGTCCGAAATGAAACATCGAACATTATCACTATATGATTATCACGTATGGGGAAATTCAAAAAACAGGAAGTGCTATATATGGAAAACAGTATACGTTATATCATGCGTGTTGATTAACCAATAAAATCCAAAAAAAGCATACAAAAAAGGGCACCTATCTTGTAGAA
>NZ_JBXDLD010000153.1:0-5322 GCF_056820425.1 Priestia sp. KCTC 13724
TGCAAAGATAAAATTACTGAAAATTTAGATTTTTATAAAGCGTTGAATTATTTTAATGCAACACTAGTGTCTATTATTAAATAAATTAAAAGCACAAGGGTTTACTTGTATGTAACTGACCCTTGTGCTTTTTTATAGTACAATTTGAAAATATTTTTTTAGCTCTTTCCTAAACTGATCATCCGATATAATAGGTGTTTTCACTTTCTCTAATCCTTTTGTAATTTTTAATGTATTAGATGATTTGGAAGTGTTTTTTCCATTGTCTACCCTTTTCTTCAGTCAGCTTTACATCTTTCTTCTGAAGATTACGGAATATGGTCTGGCATGAGTCTACATGAAATTGCTCATGTAACCCTCGCTGCTATGCATGCAGGCCAAGAATCTCTATCCCTTGCTATTATAGCCAAGCTGGGCAGAGTCGTATGGTTAATTCCAATTAGCTTTTTGTTTGTTTTACTTATGAAAAAGAAAGAAAAACAAGGGACACCAACAGCTATCAAATTCCCATGGTTTTTAGTGGGTTTTCTTTTAATGAGCATTTTCAACAGCTATATTTTGGGAAGATATATACACATTCCTAATACAATAATGAGTAGCACCCCTGTCTTAACTACGTTCATTTTAACAATGGCAATGGTTGGTTTAGGTTTAAACGTTAACATTAAAACGCTATGCTCTAAATCTGTTCGGCCACTACTAGCAATTATCATTACTTCGTTGCTACTATCAACTATTACCCTAGTGATCATTTAATTCACAAAAAAAGAAGCGAATCCTTCAACATCCGCTTCTTTTTGATTCGAGTGTTTATTGTTTTTGTTCCACTGGCGTATAGCCGATATAAGATGACTGCGGACGATAAATACGATTATCTTCTGACTGCTCAAGTACGTGTGCAGTCCATCCTACCAGTCGACTTGCCGTAAAAGTGGGTGTGAACAAATCTGCTGGAAGCTCCACTGCTTTCATAACAGCTGCAGCAAAATATTCTACATTCGTGTAAATTTTTCTTCCTGGCTTATATTCATTTAACAGTCGAATGGTTGTATCTTCAATTTTTACAATGAAATCAAACCATTCGTTATCATCTGATATTTGCTTTGAAACCTCTTTTAAAGCTTCTGCTCTTGGATCATGTGTTCTGTACACACGATGTCCAAATCCCATAATTTTCTCTTTGTTCCCAAGCTTCTGTCGCACCCAAGGCTCAATGTTTTCTGCAGAGCCAATTTCTTGGAACATGCTAATAACACCAGAAGGAGCACCTCCATGTAAAGGTCCTTTCATTGCACCAATCGCTCCGCAAATCGCAGAGACCATGTCTGATTCAGTTGACGCTACCACGCGCGAAGAAAACGTTGATGCGTTCATACCATGCTCAATAGTAAGTACAAAATATGCGCTCAATGCTTTAACTAAGCTTGAATCCGGTACTTCTCCTGTGATCATATACAGATAGTTAGCCACGTGATCTAGATTCTCATTCGGCTCAACAACTTCTAAACCATTCATTTTACGATACCAATAAGCAATAATAGTTGGCGCAATTGCCGTTAATGCAACCGCTTGATTTTTTGTAGGCGGCCAACTGTAAGATGGATCGCCAAGTGCTGAAATGCATGTACGAAGAGCACTCATGACTTCTGTATCTCTCGGTAAACAATCCATTAGCGCTACAATATTTTTTGGTAATACGCGATGTGCTTTCATCTCTTCTTTAAATTCATTAAGCTGTTCATGATTTGGTAACTGTCCGTTCCAAATCAAGTAAGCTACTTCTTCAAATGTATAGTTAATTGCTAAATCTTTCGCCCAGTATCCACGGTAAATCAGCTGACCTTTATCTCCATCAACGTGCCCAACTTTTGTTTCAGCCGCTACAATTCCTTCTAAACCTTTTACATATGTCATTATGACCACTCTCCCCTTTTTATTTTCTCTTTATTTATGAGGTGTTCTTGTAGTCTGATAAATTTCATCTTTCTATTTTATTCTTCTTCATTTATATGTAAGAACAAATCAATGGCGATGTGTGAGGAACAACTATTATTATTTCTGTAAATTGAAGGTTCTAAAAACGGTATTTCTGAGGGTATAACCATTAATGATAACGCTTACAACATTGTGTTCTTATACAAAATAAGAAGGTTTATTCTTGTAAAAAAGATGAATTATCATTCAGTTCCCTTATGTAAGAGTTTACATTTTATTGAAACATAAGTAAAATAGATAAATAGAATAAATAGTATGAAAACAAAGAATATTAGTGAGGGGCTTGCTTATGGACATTCGTGAACTGCAACACTTTATGGAAGTTGTGAACCAAAAGAGTTTTACCAAGGCTGCATCTGCTATTCATTTATCTCAACCTGCTTTGAGTAAAATTGTGAAAAAGCTTGAAGAAGAGTTGGGCGTCGATTTATTTGATCGCTCGACTCGCAAACTGACTCTTACAGATGCAGGTCAAGTTGTATATAATCAAAGCCAAAAATTAGTTTCAACATTACATGAGCTTCATGCTCTATTAGATGATCTTAGACACTTACCAACTGGTGAAATTAAAGTCGGCATACCACCTTTAATTGGTACCATTGTTTTTCCAATGATTGCAAAAAAGTTTACTAAAAAGCATCCACAAGTAACACTAGAACTCGTGGAATTAGGCGCTAAGCGTATTGTTGAACTTGTTGAGTCTGAACAGGTAGACCTTGGGATTATTGTACTTCCAGTCCAAAACCCAATGTTTCATATTTATCCATTTGTACAAGAAGAGTTTAACTTATATATTCACCATAAACATCCACTTGCTCAAAAGCAGGTCGTATCTCTATCGGAATTAAAAGAAGAACCTTTCATCTTATTTAGCAAAGATTTCTCGCTTCACGACCGTATTATTCATGAATGTATTGAAGCTGGCTTCCAGCCGAAAATTGCCTATGAAAGCTCACAGTGGGATCTTATCATTGAACTCGTAGCTTCTGAACTCGGGATTGCTATTTTGCCAAAATCGGTTTATCCGAAGATTAATAATCCTTTAATACGTAGCATTCCCATTTCTTCTCCAACACCGATGTGGGAGTTAGGTATTATTTTAAAGAAAGAACGCTATATGTCATTTGCTACGCGAGAGCTTCTTAGCTTCTTAGTAGATGAAGAAATTATCCTACCGTCCCATATGATGAAAAAAGAAGAAGCTCAAAATTTACCTACTCCGTAATTTATTAGAAATAAGAATGGTTTACGTTAAATAAAAAAATGGTATAGAACAAAACGTCATGATTTCTTCTCAAAGATGATTCATCACGTTTCTACAATAGTTAAGTTATAAGAATAAGTTCGAAACCAACAAAAGATATCCGAACTATCAAAAGAAGTTAACTTTCGACGGTTCGGATATCTTGTTGACTTAAATACTTATTTTCCAGCTTCTTTTATATAAACATATTCTTATATAAGACCATAAAAAAACACCTTCAATGTAAGAGAAGATGTTAGGAACCGTCTGTACTTGTTTCTTTATAAATTTTGTGCAACATGCGATTAACAAGGACCATGCATACTCCTGCAAGTGCGAAAAGTGCGAAAAGTGCGAACCATTCTTCCATTATCATAACTTTTCCTCCTTTGAAAATCGACTTAGTATATTGTCTTACAAGATAATTCGAACAAGTATCCTGTAAGACAATAATAGCAATTGATACCTAAATTGTAAATAGTATACGCTTACATTTTTAAAATTTTCCGTCTATTCAATGATTAGTGATGACTTCTACTGATCCATGGTCGTCACAGTGACCATCATGCACATGATGTAGCCTTCCATTTACTAAATAGTCCATATGATCTCCATGGGGTACCATCTCATGACCATAATCCTCTTCATAATTACATCCACACTCTATTAGCTGACATGCATCACGGTTGGTTTCATTTACCGGAATTACACACTCGTCCCAATGGTCATTATGTTTATGGTGTAGGTGACCGTTATGAACATAATCAATATGACCATCATGCATAATTTTCGTATGTCCACATGCTAGGCTATGCTCATGTTTATGTAAACCGCTATGTTCTTTATGCTCCATTTTTCCACCTTCCTACTCTATCTTTATTATGCACATTCCCCTATTTAAAAATCAGCGGAATATTTTAAAGAACAAAAAAAGCTGTGCAGTCGCACAGCTTTTTTACCCAACAGAATGTTTAATGTTTACGAGATCACTTAAATTATTCATATAGATAATCTGATTACCAAATGAATTCCCCTTTAACATTTCTGTATGAGATGGTTTCATGCCTATGATGTAACAGGTAACTCCCATAATATCAAACGAACGCATAAAGGATGAAAAGGCGTGGATGCCTTCAGGTTTCAGTTCATCAATTCCTGAAAAGTCAAAGAGCATAATGGAATAGTGGCCATCATATGTAGCATCTTGGAGCACTTTGGAATTTTCTGTTACGAGCTGCTCGTCTAAATCGCCAAACAGTGGAATAAGAGCTACCTTTTCAGAAAGCTTAATGAAAGAAGCTGATAGTTGCTTAATCCGCTTTAGTGAAGCTTCTAAGCTCTCTTTTTTCTGCAGTAGTTCAAAGTCTGTATGTGCAAGTCGCTTTTGGTGAGCGTGAACCATCCTTGTTAGCTCTTTAATACGCTCATCTTGATAAATACAAACTAAATGCCCAACTTCTTCATCCCACTGTATGAAACATTCAAATAAAGCATACGGTGATTGCTCAGTTTGCAACACAAGCTCTACCTTTTGCATGGTGTAGTCTTTTTCTTCTACAAGCGTTGTGTGCAGCTGTTTTTCACTTTTTTCTTTGTCGTCTTTTACGATACACTCTGTTCTTAAATATTTTTTGGCTTTTTCTTTGCTAATCCATAGCGTGTTAATACATAATCACAGGTTGTAGTCGCTACATGCTCGTCTGCAACCGTAACGATATTCTTTTCCCAAAGCGTGCCAATATAGTACATAGCAGGCGTCAAAAGACTTTCATAAATATCTAAGCTACTTGCTCCTTTTTGTAAAGCTTCTTCTACTATATCCCACGCACTATCTTGATTTCCTGAAAGTAACTGATTAACTAACCTCAAGGTTTGAGATTTCAATGTTTCTCACCTCAGTCCATCATTTATCACTTTTTACCAATTAAAATAAGAAAGCGAGAAAGCCCTAAAGAACTTTCTCACTAAAGGTTGTATCTTTCTATTTAAAAGTTTTAATTTTATTCAACCTTATCCACTAGTGTTGCATTAATTTAAATTCACTATTAAAAATACTCAAAATGTTCAATATTATTATTTTGTGC
>NZ_JBXDLD010000154.1:0-1189 GCF_056820425.1 Priestia sp. KCTC 13724
ACTTTAAACAGGTCAAAGGCATGGTTGGCTTTAACGGTTATCAAGTCCGGAGTGAACGAGCGATTAAGCCTTTTTGGACCCTTGTCCAGTTCACCTATGTTTTTGCGATGTACCTTAGAAAGGCTGCCTTTAACCTAGCCATTCAGTGCATAAGAAAACAAAAAATCGGCAGTATCATTGAGTTTGTGTATCGTGAAACCACAAATGGAACGTCACTTGAGCAAATTAAAAATGAGCTCCAAGTGGCATAGGGTACCTATCATTTCTAATCGAATGGAAATATTTGTATCTAAAAATGCTCATTATCAGTTAATTAATTAGACGTCTTAATATTGAACAAATATACAATTGAGATTATTTTTATTGTCTAACAACTAACAAATTCGCTAAGGTGAGTTTTAGCAAATTTTTGAAAGGAAGGGACTTATCCTATATATGACTACTGTTATGTACATCTTTTGCTCCTTAGCTTGGGGACTTAATTTTATCGCTGTAAAGATCCAAGGTACACCAGTCAGTTTAGAATTATCTTTAGCGTATCGCTTAATTATAACAGCTATTCTGTTTGGTATTTTAGTACTGATTTTGAAACCTAAAGGAAAACCGCTGAAACAAGATATTCCATTTTCTTGACGTAGTATCAAAACCTATGTCTTCTAAAGAAATAACCTAGTCCAGTGAGAACAGCTATTAACCATGCTGTATCTTGTAAAAATTCCATGCCTGTTTTTTTAGAATTTTCTTCCTGAGACTGTTTTAACTCTTTTTTGCTTGTTTGAACATATGATCTTGGAAAATTTCTTCTTCCATGTAACCTAATCTTTCTTCTATTTCCCATTATCTTTAGACCTTTCTAAAATCACAATTATTGGCTTTCAATTAAATTATCTCTATAGAATTTCCTTAAACAGAAACTTACATATTCTCTTATATTTTCCACAGGAATTTTATAAGGATAGTCACAGCCAGTTTTATCTTCTGGATCTAATAATGGAACAAGGCTGGTTGTTGGAGTCTCAGTTACAAGTCTCATACCTGTATGAAGATATTTTGACCTTTTTTCATAGTAATCAACAAAGTCTTTAACTAGATGCTTGGGTAAATATTTAGAAGTTAGTTGCTCAAACTTCGCACCTAAATAATTAGATTCGATAGTTGGCTCTATTAGGTTCTTCATGATTTCAATAAA
>NZ_JBXDLD010000155.1:0-1158 GCF_056820425.1 Priestia sp. KCTC 13724
GATTGTCTATTGCCTGCATGTACTGGCACAACTGAACACGAATAGTTCGAGAACGTACTTACAAATTAGCCGTTTACTGAAGGCAGCTCCATGGAAATCCGCTCACTTATGGCTACGAAAAATCGCAGGAAAAGCGGTCCCATAAAGGGTTTCCCGCCTCTGTCACACTCGTCAACAGTTATAGTAAAAAATGGATGTTTACTACCTCTGTTCAAGAGTATTCGTTTTTCTTTATAAAAGGAAAAATAAGAAAACAGAAAATTCAGTTAAAATTTATGCGACGCTAGTGTTAATTAATTAATTATTTTTTGTTCAACTACAAGCTATTTTTCAAGCTTAGTTACGGTTCTTAAATTGTAAAAAGTCTCGATAAAGAGTGAATCGAAAGTGCGGATAGCGTTCTTTATGCTCACGATATCCATAAGGAAGCATTAACGCAAACTTCCCTTTTTCAATTCCCATTAAAAATTTGCTAGAGTCGAGGGAATATTCACGAACAACCCAGCGAGCTTTTTCAATATTTCTAACTACAACTTCCCCTAAATAAACGCCTAGACAACGTTCAAATTCTTCTTTAGTCAGATTAAAAAATGAAAAAGACAGCTGATCTTCTACATCATAATATAGAAGTTCAATTATCTTTAAACTGTCTGGTGAAAAGTCAAATTCAAATTCATCAACTAACTTGCTAATTTCTTTTAACTTTTGTAAGCATTGCCCTCTCATTTCATGGTAATAATAGCTTGCTTCAAATTGATTTTCACATACTATTAAATCTGCTCCATAGCTTGTTGCGATGTCAGGGTACATGTTCATTACTTGAATCCCTCCACTTTTTATCTTAACAGCTAGATCAAGTATAACATGCTCATAAATGCAAAAAGCTCTTTTCCTTTATTTTACTAACACATCGATATTTCTCCACTTTTCAAGTTGATTCATTTTCCCGTTGTTCTAACTCGTAAGGTAATTTTTGAATCGACGTTACAACCATATCAAGCTTCGCTTCAATCCGATGCAGCAAATATAAAGTCACTACAATTGGAAAGCCAACATCTGAAACGAAAGAAAGCCAATCCGTCATTTTTCTTCTCCTCCCTCTATAAATGTTGATTTATCAACGGTTTGAGCCGTTGGTGGGGTGTCAAAAAAATATTT
>NZ_JBXDLD010000156.1:0-60527 GCF_056820425.1 Priestia sp. KCTC 13724
GGCTCAGAGCTTTCATTCTAAACCAGGTTTGCGTATTTGTCTTTTTTATTTTATAAGATGGAAATATTTTGAACTGAATTTACTCATTATCAGCATGGTATTAAAATTGAGTATAAAGAAGTAGAAACAACAAAAATTCAGGAGCAGCTAGCATTGGACGGGCCTGCCGGAACAGCTCCAGACGTTGTAACAATTCCTCATGATAACATCGGTCCAGCTGTTACAAAAGGGTTGCTTGCAGAGTTGACAACTACTTCAGATGAGACAACATCTCGCTTTAGTGAATCATCAATTGATGCAATGACGTTTGACGGCAAGCTTTACGGTTTACCAAAAGCAACGGAAACGCCAGTACTTGTGTATAATAAAGCGTTTATGAAAGAGGCTCCAAAAACAATGGACGAACTTAAAGCCTTTTCAGAAGACTTCACAAAAGACGGGAAGTATGGCTTTTTAGCGCTACTGGATAACTATTACTTTGCACATGGTTTCCTAAGTGGTTACGGTGGTTACGTATTCGGTGAAAAAGACGGTTCATTTGATACAAAAGACTTGGGTGTCAACAATGCTGAAGCGGTTGAAGCAGTTGACTACATCAACACTTGGTACCAAGACAAGCTGTTACCGAATGGTATTATTGGAGAAAATGGTGGTAGCGCATTAGACGGTCTATTTAACGAAGGTAAAGTAGCTTCTGTTATGAATGGTGCATGGTCTTTCCAAGGCTATAAAGCAGCGGGAATTGATATTGGTGCCGCTCCAATGCCAAAGTTACCAAACGGTGAACCAGTTAAAACGTTTATGGGTGTAAAAGGTTGGAACGTTACATCATTCTCAACTAATAAAGAATGGGCTGAAAAATTTATTGACCATATCACAAACGATGAGAATGCAAAGAAACGCTTTGAGTTAACACAAGAAATTCCACCAAATACAGCATTGCTTGAAGATCCAATTATTAAAGACAATGAGTTAGCTTCTGCAGTTGCTATGCAATCTCAAGATGCAGTACCGATGCCGTCAATTCCTGAAATGTCAGAAGTTTGGGCTCCGATGCAAAGCGCAGTTCAAACCGTTATCACGGGTAAAGCAGATTCTAAAAAAGCTCTAGATGAAGCACGTAAAACAATTGAAGAAAACATCAAAGCAAACCACAGCGGTAAATAAATCAATCTGTTTAAGGAAAGAAGTACCTTTGATTCTTCAGGGGTACTCTTTCCTTACTAATAAGGCAAGCGTTTGCGCTATGAAAAGACTTACTGTTTTGCTTATTTAGAATGAAAAGGAGAGGCCATACATGGAGCTAAAATATGCTGAAAATCAGCCCGAGCAAACATTTCAAGGTAGCAACCATCGTAAAATAGCGTTAGGATTATCAATCATCCCCGGGTTAGGTCAGCTATATAATCGTCAAATTCTAAAAGGAATGTTGTTTCTTTTACTTACTATTTCCTTCGTTGTTGTATTTAAAGATTTTTTGAACATTGGTTTATGGGGACTTGTGACACTTGGTGAAGTGCTGCCGCGAGACCATTCAATCTTTTTGCTAGTATACGGAATCTTGTCCGTTATTTTACTCGTGTTTGCACTCGGGTTTTATGTTTTTAACTTACGTGATGCCTATAAAAACGGAGAGAAGCGTGATTTAGGACTACGTATCAGTACGGTAAAAGAGCAATATCACAATTTACTAGATAACGGATTTCCGTATCTCATGATTTCACCAGGTTTTGTTCTTCTTGTTTTTGTTGTCATTTTTCCAATTTTGTTTGTTATTTTATTAGCATTTACAAACTATGATCTCTACCACTCACCGCCAGCAAAGCTTGTCGATTGGGTAGGATTTAAGAACTTTATTGATATGGCAACGGTGCCAATTTGGCGAGAAACGTTTATCAGCGTGTTTGCATGGACGTTAATTTGGACATTTGGCGCAACAACCCTTCAAGTAGCATTGGGCATCTTTTTAGCGATTTTAATTAATCAAAAAGATTTAAAAGGGAAAGCAATTATTCGTACTGTATTTATTTTACCTTGGGCAGTACCAGGCTTTGTTTCCATCCTAGTGTTTGCAGGAATGTTTAACGAGACCTTCGGAGCGATTAATAATGACATCCTCGCTTTTTTAGGAATTGAAGGAATAAATTGGATGACGGAACCGCTTTGGAGCCGAGTGGCTTTAATTATGATCCAGACATGGTTAGGATTTCCATTTATCTTCGCGATGACAACAGGTGTGCTTCAATCAATTCCAGAGGAGTTGTACGAAGCGGCAACTGTAGATGGGGCAACGGCTGTTCAAAAATTCATGAAAATTACGTTACCGCTTGTTCTTTTTGCAACGGCACCAATTTTAATTACCCAGTACACGTTTAACTTTAACAACTTTAACGTGATTTACTTATTTAATGCTGGTGGACCTGCGGTATCAGGTCAAACAGCTGGAAGTACAGATATTCTAATATCATGGATTTATAAGCTGACGATGACGACTCAGCAATATGGAAAAGCTGCAGCCATTACAATGTTATTGTCAGTGATTGTTATCACTGTGGCGCTATGGCAATTTAAGCGCACAAAATCATTCCAAGAAGAGGATATGATGTAACTATGAGTATAAAAACAAAAAAAACCATTCGTCTCACTTTATCATACGCAGTTGTACTAGTTATGTTTGCCATTATCTTATATCCAATTCTTTGGATTATTGGTTCGTCTTTAAATCCCGGAGATAGCCTGTCTGGTTCAAAAATGTTTCCGGAAAATGCTACGTTCAAGCACTATGCAGCTCTATTTGATACGAGCCAAAGTAATTATTTAATTTGGTATGCGAACTCGTTGAAAATTAGTATCTCAACAATGATTTTATCTCTTATTTTAGTTAGCCTAACTGCCTATTCATTTTCTCGCTATCGATTTGTTGGAAGAAAAAATGGATTATTAACGTTTTTGGTGTTACAAATGATTCCAAACTTTGCAGCATTAATTGCTATTTTTGTGCTTGCGACGGTTACAAAGTTAATTGATACACACCTTGGGTTAATTTTAATCTATGTAGGTGGAGCTATTCCAATGAATACATGGTTAATGAAAGGGTATTTAGATACGATTCCAAAAGAGCTAGATGAGTCCGCAAAGATGGACGGAGCTGGGCATCTTCGTATCTTTTTCCAAATCGTTATGCCATTAGCCAAACCAATCATTGCTGTTATTGCATTATTTACGTTTACAGCTCCGTTTGGAGATTTCATTTTAGCAAAGGTATTGCTTCGTTCAGGCGAAAATTACACGCTGGCAGTTGGTTTATATGATATGATTTCAAGACAATTCGGAAATCAGTTTACAGCTTTTGCGGCAGGATCTGTACTCATTGCCGTTCCGATTGCTCTTTTATTCCTAGTTTGTCAAAAGTACTTTATCTCAGGCTTAACAGCCGGAGGGACAAAGGGATAATTATATGAATCTTAATCGTATAGGAATGCACAGCTTCCTTATATGAACATCAACACAAATAAACAGGCACAGTGAAATGTGCCTGTTTATTTGTGTGCATCTTGTAAAAAGGAATAGCATGCTTTTTCAAACGCTGCGACGCTGTTTGAGAGCTGCCACTTTTCAGCTTCTTGCTGTCCGTTAACTTTTAACTTCGCAAGTAGGGCAGAATCTTGAATTAAGCGGCTAATATCTTTCCCAAGTCGATTTTTATAGCGATAAGACATTAAGCAGGTTTCTTCATGACGACCGTATTCGGTATTCCCACCTGCATAGACACATACGATTGCAGCACCACATTTCATTGCTTCAAGCCCCGGTAAAACAGCTGTTTCATAAATGGACGAAGTAACAAAAATATCTGCTCGGTTGTAATAAGCGCACAGTTCATAGTCATCTTTTGGAGAATAAAATAAAAAGCCTTCCTTATTTCGCAAGTCTTGTAGAGTAGGAGACTGAGCAAACTCATTTGGTGGACAAATCAGGTTAATTCGTACACTTGGAAACTGTTTTTTGACAACCTTTAGTTGCTCAATTAAATAATCCTGATCCCGCTGCCAAGAATATCCGCCTTCTGGTATTCTCACAATAGCAGAGATGGTGAACGGTTTTCTTTTATTAGAGAGTGAAAGCTTTGAAAAGTTAGGGTTGACATAAATAGGAATATGTTCACCTTTAATCCCATGAAGTAACGAGATTAATTCTTGCTGATACCGTGAGATGACAAGCAAATAGGGTGTTGTATTGTAAGACTGAAAAGAAACGCTTTGTTCAGGAAGAAACACGGGCTCGTAGCATAAGCTAAAGCGCGCGTGAACGCCTTTTCCTTGAGCGCTTGCAGCTGCAGCAGACGGAACGGTTGAGTAGAAGTTTGAGATAATTAAGTCACTGTTGGGATAGTCTTGCTCCGTTATCACAGCACCAGGAGTCCTTGTAATCTTTGCTTTTACGTCATACTCTATGTCACCTTGTGGAGGCATTAAAATGGTTACATTATGCCCTAAATCAACAAGGCCGTTACTAATATCAGCAAGCATGCGCTGAGCGCCACCTTTGCACAGCGTTAAAATAGGAAACGTAATGTTTAAAGGCGTATTTAAAGATTGAGTTGTTAAAGAGTTAGCCTGAGCAGATGAATTCTTTTCAAGATTTACCATGTTGGCTAACACGGGACGATGAGCTTCTTGAACTGCTTTTACTTCAAGATCAATTTCCGACGTATGTTTTTTTGTTCCCATCTCATCATGCACGCGGTAGTGAACAAGCGGTTCATTAAGGTAATAAAACTCATAAGCAGGAACGCAGCGCAGCCAGTAATCATAATCTTGGGTAAATCGAAGAGCTTCATTAAATAAGCCAAGCGTAGTGAATACCTCCATTTTCATCATGATTGTACAGCCGTTAATGCTACACCCAATTTGAAGGTGCTCAATAAAATCTAACTTCCGGTCAAAATAAACGCCTGCTAAAGGCACAGTTACTTCGCTATTGTTATTAATAAGTGCATAGTTTGAATGACTAATATAAGCGTTATATGCTTTCATAAAGTTTAGCTGCTTTTCTACTTTATCATGAACAAACAAATCATCCGAGCTAAGCCATGCAAAATATTCGCCCGTTGCGTGCTGAATACCCATGTTTAAAGCGCTGGCAGTTCCTCCGTTTTGCTTTTCTACATAGCGAATTTGATTTAAATAAGGCGTGATTTTTTCAGTATGCATCGTTGATCCGTCATTTACTACAACCACTTCGATGTTTGGGTACGTTTGTCCAAGTGCGCTTTCAATTGCCTGATTAACATAGGAACAATTATAAAAAGGAATAATAATTGATACTTTTTCCATTTTAAATCCCTTCTTTCTTTCATGCTTAAAATGAAAGGCTTGTTATAAAATTTGAAAGAATAAAACAGTTGAAAAATAGTTTTATTGCCCAAGCACTTTTAGACAAAATTCATATAATAAAATGTAAATATATTTTAATTTAGGGAGAGAATAAATTGAGACCTATTGATGACTTTAGTGCAAGCGTGCCAAGTAACTTTAACAATAGTTTAGATCGAGTCATTCCGACTAGCGGAACTGTTGTTTTAGCTGAATTCGGACTAGCTGTTCCTCGTTCTGGTTCCAATGTTTTGTTAGAAGGGACCGTTGGTATTCGCTCTTTCTTAGGGTTACCAAACATCTTAGTTAATGTGTTACGTGACGGTGGTATTATCGGATCTGTTCAGGTAAGCACGCTGGCAGTAAATGAAATTCGACTTGCTACATTTCAAATTGTAGATGCAAATGCTCCTGTTGGCTATCATGCGTACACGATTACTGCTGAGTTGTTAAATCCGCTCCTAACACAAGCTCGTGTTACCGGTCCTCTAACGTTTACTGGAACTACAATTGGCCCTGTTTCATAATATGAACCTTTCTATTCGTTAACATTTAGCGGACAGAAGGGGTTTTTTAAAGCTGAGAGAGCATTTGTTTAAAGTGAACTGCATATTCCTGCGGTGAAAAATGCTGAATAATATGCGTAATACCTTGATTTCGGATAGTTTCACGCAAAGCTTTATCAGTAAGAAGCTCGATGCCTTCTCTGACTGCTTCCTCAATATTACCTAGGGTGAAAAATTTTCCTGTTTGATTATGAATAATAAAGCTTTTGACACCGTCAGAATCCGTTGATAAAACGGGGCATCTACATACCATGGCTTCTAATACAGCATAGCCGAAACCTTCTACTTTAGAAGTTGAGCATAAAAATCCTCCAGAATCCCCAATGGTTGAAAAATACTCTGCCATTTTGGCATGAGGTTGATTGGCGTAAATAGTTAAATGACTTCTAAGGTTGAGCTGGTCAAGCAAACGCTCAAACGCTTCACGTTCAGTTGGAGTTGAAAGCGTATTGTCTTCGAACATCCAAAGCTTGATATCAGAAGAATGTTTTATAATATCAGCTCCAATGCGAAGGAAATCACGCCAGTTTTTATTATCCTCAAGCCTTCCTACCCATCCGATAATTGGTGTAGGATGCTTTGGTAGCGGTTGATAATGAAATTGCTTTGTATCAAAACAGTTATGAAAGCAAAACTGTGATTTTGAAGAGAAGTATTGCTGAAAAGCATTGATAAGATGAGGGGTGTTAGGATATAGAATGGCATCGCTATAGTTTTTAATATAAGAATGCGCATGCCCTTTCAAATAAGCATTTGTGTACTCTTTATCCGTTCCTAATCCTTGCACTTCATAAATCAAATGCCCCTTATAACCTAAATGTCTCAACCTTTTTAAAAGAAGATAATCTGTATTAACAATAATAGCGTCATAGCGTCCTTTTGAAATAATTTCTTTTATTTTTACATCTTCATTTGTCACAAAGACAGAAGCGTTTACTTTGTTTTGCAGACCAGTTCCAGACTGCGTATATAAAAAATCACATTGGATATCTGATTCAGACAAAGCGTAAAAGCGCTGTCGGTTTAGCGTTTCAACGCCACCGCTTGGAATATAAAACGTAAATAATAGTTTTTTTCTATCTGAGTCTACGGGTGTTACTGTAGTAGGAAAGGATGCTTTAATGACAGGCTGAGCAGTTGTTTCTTTACAAAGTGGCCAGTACCTAATCATATGATCTTCTACATGTTCAATCGTTTTTTTGAAAAAGGCTTGGATAAACGGTTCTGTTCGTACGATGTTCCAAAGCCTAACCTCTTGTAAATCACCTTGGAAGTAGCCATATGAAGGATGGCCACCGAAACAAAAATGTGGAACGATTTTTCTTCGACGGCTTAAAATTCCTTTTTTGATAAATTTTCCATTCATATACAGAGAAGGAATACGATTGTGATAAACGAGTGCAAGGTGCGTCCATTCTTCCACTACACAAGGAAAGACAAGCGTTGGTGTAAAATGATTTTTCCCCACTTCATAAATAGAGATGCCGTTCGTTCCAACGGAAATGGCAACGGACGCTTCAGTATTGTTGAGAACTTGGTCATCATCAGGCGCAATGACAAACGGCTGGTTTTTAAAGGTAGAGATACCTGAGCGAGCCTCGTTTTCAAGAAACTGTTCCTTTGAAGGGCGTACCCAAAATTCAATCGTAAATGTATTCGAAATAGGAACAGAAGTCGGTGGGTCTGCTTTAAGTTGTTCACTACCTGAAAATGATGCGTAAGAAGAGTGAAGCATTGGAAAGGACCTCCTCTTTTTTAAATTTTACATATAAGCATATGTTTCCATTTCATTCATGCTATTTCATACATATATGTTAGAGGGGGCGTTTATGTTCATTTGACATAAAAACTCTCAATAAGCACGGATTTAGTATTGGTTCATACGTTAATGGAAAGGAGGAGTTTAGATAGTGAAAAAAGTATCGATTATTGTACCTTTTTATAACTGTGTCTATATAGATAAAGCTTTGGATAGTTTACTTAAGCAAACATATCTAAACATTGAAATTATTGTTGTTAATGATGGGGCGATTGAACACACTGAAAAGCTTATTCCGTATTTGAATAAGATTGTCTATATTGAAAAGGAAAATGGAGGAACTGCCAGCGCTTTAAATATGGGGCTTAGTCGTGCAACAGGCGATTATATTTGTTGGTTAAGCTCAGACGACGTGTACGCTGAAAATAAAATCAAAAACCAGCTAGCGTTTATGACGGAAACGAACGGTTTTTTCTCTTATACAAATTATCACTTGATAAATCATGTAGGCTCAGTTACGTCAAGAGGCATTGGTATATACTATCCTAATCGAATTCAAATGCTTAAAGAAATGTACAAAGGTAATTTCATTAATGGCTGTACTGTTATGATCAAAAAAGAGGTTTTTGATTACGTAGGCACATTTGATGAAAGTTTAACTTATACGCATGATTATGATATGTGGCTCAGAATTATTAAACAGTTTGTTGTTTACTACATTAATGAGCCACTTCTATACTATAGGGTTCACGAGAAGATGGGAACTATGAAACATGCGCGAACTATTAGAAAGGAAGTAAAGCGTGTCAAAGCTACTCATAAAAGTTCAATACAGCAAGTGATTGCACAAGAACAAGCTAAATAAAACCAGCACTGTTTCAGAATCCAAAACAGTGCTTATTGCTGTGTTAATTAGGGACATGTTTACAATGACTTGATTGGAACTCTTTTCGCGGACTAATATAGGGTCCCTCGAGTGGAACCATTTTAACACGACTGTTGGTCACTTGTTACGGGGTTTATTGGAAATAATATATTTACAGTTCTTGTAACTGATGCACAAGGTGTGAATACGCTCTCTGAAATTATAATTATCATTCTTGCATCAAATGGAAAAACAACATCACCAGATGGCCAGTTAACGACTAATTAAGGTGGGAACTCTACCTCTTCACAAGTTATTACAGTTACTCCGGTAAACGATACGTCCATTGTACTAAGCTATAAGATTACAACAAACGAAGATACGGCTATTATATCTACAGTAAGTACTACAGATATTGAAGAAAATATCCTTGCGTATTCGTTACTCGTTACACCAACGAATGGAACAGCGGCTGTGAATTTAGACGGAACGTTCACGTACATGCCAAATCTAAATTTCTTCGTAGGAACAGATTCGGTTGTGGTAAGCGTACCCACTAGTGCTGGTGTAACATCCGCTGTAACAATCACCTTTATCGTCCAACGCGGTATCAGTTTTAGGTGTTCAATTATTCTCTAAAGAATTCTCAAAAATCCTTTTGTATAGTACGCTATACAAAAGGGTTTTTTAAGAGGAGGCTCGTCATGAGGGAAATAAAGGTAGTGCCGTACAAAACAGAATGGCAAAATCAATATGAAATAGAAAAACGATTATTAGAAGCGATTTTTGGTGCCGAAATTCTTAGTATTCATCATATCGGCAGCACGTCCGTACCTGGCTTAGCAGCAAAGCCGATAATTGATATTTTAGTTGAAGTTAAACAAATTTCGTTGATTCATACATATAATAATGAAATGGTAAAGATGGGCTATGAGTGTAAAGGAGAAAATGGAATAGAAGGAAGACGGTATTTTCAAAAAGGAGAAGATAGAACTCATCATGTTCACATGTATGAACAAGACCATTCCGAAGTGGGTAGACATTTGCGATTTAGAGATTACTTAAGGAAACACCCGGATGAGGCATGGGAGTATGCATGTTTAAAACAAGAGCTAGCTAAAAAGTATCAATACAGTCCAGCAGAATACGTAGAAGGAAAAACTTCTTTTATACAAATGATTGATCAGAAAGCGCTTAGAAAGTAAAGGACTTTATCTTTTATATCAAAACAAAATCGTGTACAATAACCTTTGTTAGTAAAAGTGAAGGAGAGTGCCCGCTTGAAGCCCGTTATTAAACAAACTCAGGTTTCGAACAGCCGAAGAAAAAAAATGATGTGGATTGGAAGTTTTTCATTAATTTTGCTAGTGATTGTACTATGTATAGCAATTTCAATTTATGTAGGTCTTAGCTTGACCAAAAAAGAGCGACAGCCTGTAACAGAAAATCCAAGTACGTATGGTTTAACATATCGCGATGAAGCATTTACAAGTAGAGATGGAGAAACGGAGCTTAAAGGGTGGATGATGGAGCCACAAAGTTCTCCGAAAGCTACTATTATTATGTCTCATGGCTACGGAGGAAATCGTCATGATTTAAATGGAGGCTTTCTTCCTTTGAGTAAAAGTTTAATAGAAGCTGGATATCGAGTGGTGACCTTCGATTTTCGAAATGCTGGAGAATCACAAGGAGATCAAACGACAATTGGTGTAAAAGAACAGCTGGATTTACTGGGAGTCATTGATCGAGTGAAGGAAGAAACAGATGAGCCCATTGTTCTATACGGAATTTCAATGGGAGCAGCAACATCACTGTTAGCAGCTGGTCAAGAAGAAGCTGTCCAGGCAGTCATTGCGGACAGTCCGTTTAGTGATTTAAAAACTTATCTCGAGGATAATCTATCAGTATGGTCAAAGCTTCCAGACTTTCCGTTTACGCCACTTACGCTAGCAACAGTTCCGTATATTGCTGATTTAAATCCTGAAGATGCAAGTCCAATACAAGCAGTTGAAGAAATTTATCCTCGTCCTATCTTATTTATCCACAGTAACGGAGATACGGCTATTCCGTATACAGAAAGTCAAAAGATGGTCAAAACACACCCCGATGAATTTGAGCTTTGGGTGCCTAAAGATGTACCGCATGTAAAAGGGTATAGTGAATATCCTACTGAATATGTGAAAAGGGTGACGGAGTTTTTGGATCAATCTTTATCCCTTCAATAACAGCCTTTGAGTGAAAGCTCAAAGGCTGTTATTTTTGTTTATTCAGATGATAAAGGAGCTTGAATTGTGCCATCTTCTACGAGCTCAAGATAGAGATTACGAAGGATATACGTTTTGAAAACCTCAAGCTTTCTTCCCTCAATCTTTGTCACGTTTACTGCTTTTAGTTCTTTAATAAACCAGCCTTTAGAATAAAGATGAGCCATATAAGTTCCCTCCGTAATTAGAATAGAAATGCTTTTATTATCTATGCTGCAGAGTGCTTGAACTATGTGATGAGAAACCGAAAAAGTTTTTTTGAGAAAAAGTGATCCAAGCACAAGAATTGTCCGTTTAGCTAGTAAGAACAACTTATTTAAAAAAATTTAAAAGAAGGTGATCCAAACTGATAATGAATTCGTTAGGTAAGTAACGAACGCACTTAGAATAAAAAATTCAAAAGAGTGTGATCCAAATTTAAACTTCATTCGTTAGGCAAGTAACGAAGATAGGTCACAGTCAAAAAAGAAAAAAATTTTTAGGAAAAAGTGATCTAAGAATAAAAAAATTTCGTTACGAAAATGTAGAAGAAAAAAACAAAACTAGAGGAGAGTGTTTTTAAATGAAAATCAGCAAAAAATTAATAGCCCCAGTACTAGGTGCATCACTTCTTGTTCCCACGATGGTAAGCGCAGCAGAACCGGCACAAATGCAGCCGACAGTTGTGACACCAGCAGCAGATTTACGTTCCACTCTTGATCAGCTATTGTCTGAACATTTCGTTTTAGCAGTAACTGCAATGACGAAAGCTTAAATCTATCCGAACTATTGAAGGTTACCTTTAATAAGTCGATTAAACCATCATCTTTTATGGTAATAAATCCAACGATATACGTTTGGATAGTGGCGACGAACGTAACATCTTGTTCTAAGCGATTTATCCAGCCTGCTTGACCTGACCAGATATCAAGCTGCTCAGTTGAATAGTGCTCGCGGTTAATCGTTTTAATCGTTTGTTGAAACAAATCTAATGAAATATCTGCATCAGCTTATTAAGCGAGTTGAGTCGCTAGAAGCAGCGAAAATGAAAGAAGATAAAGTAAACGAAAATCTTTGAGAAGCGTATTGGAAGTCCTGTACGCTTTTTTAATGGGCATTTCTTGGTTTTATTATCTTATTTTTCGGAATAAAAAAAGTTTTTTAGGGAATTGATAAAAATATGAAACTTTTTCTAATTTGTTACGTTTAATAAAGTAGTAGAAAAAGGGGGGATGAACGTGGCACCAACGAAAACAACGTATCTAAGAGATTTATGCTTAATGTATCAAGAGGCAAGTTTTTATGCAACATCCATTCCACGTTCATGCGAAAAAGCGGCCGTAAAATATTTTCAAATGAAAAAGCAAGAAAAGGTAATTGCATACTTAGATACGTCTTTAATCGGATTTTATGGTAAGAGAGGATTTTACTTAACGACCGACGGACTTTATTGGAAGTGTTGGCGTAAAAAGAAAGGATCGATAAGCTGGAATGAGTTTCAACAGCTTACATCTATCTCCCTCAGAGGAGAACAAATTATCTGCTTTAATGATAAAGAGATTTTTCACCTAAATGAAAATGCATATTCTGCTAAGAAGTTAGTGGACTTATTGCAAAAAATTCAGCAGCTATTGTGTCACCATTCACACGAATTTATGTGCAGAGAACATACATATCCATCAATTTCGTTAGAAGAATTAACATCGATTTGCGCATCTTTTCAAGAGAATAACCCGCTACTAAAAGCAGAGCAAGTGTTGGCAACAACAGATCAGTTAGGCATAGAAATGACCAAGGAAATTAAAAACCGCTTACCCGTAGCCAAAACAAATCACATTGTTGCGCATTTAAGTACATATCCCCATCAAAAAACCGAAGGAATTACGATATGTGCAGAGGGAATTTATTTTTCAAAGTCGTTTACAACGCTCTACTATCCATGGAACCTCTTTCGATATGTTCCAATATCAGTAGGGGCTGAGGAGCTTCGAGTGGCCAATAAGTACTCGTTATCATTAAATCATGCGTTTATGTCAAGTGGTGAAGTGATGTCATTCTTAAAACAAATTAAGCGCCATATTCACAAAACCTATGAAAAAGACAATACGAGAAAAATTGATAAACAAACGTTAAGTCTATTTGTATAAGCTAGCAATTAGCCATGTGAAGGAAAATTTCTTTAATTGAAGCTGGCAGATGAAGGTTACAATATAGTTCATAGATTGAATCGGCGTTATGGTCATATGAAGCCCAATATTTCTTTTCCTTTTTCAGGTAAATAGAAAAAGAAATAACTTGCTGTTTGGTTTGACTTGTTTTTAAGGAGATATGAATAACCGGGTTAGTAATCGTATATTCAGTATAAAGCTCTTCTGGAAAATGCTCTATAGCAGTGAGCTCACTATGCTTAATAATGTTCGCTAGTTCAATAAGTTTCATCAGTTCACCTCTATCGATTTACTCGTTTGTATCCTATACCTATTGAAGAAACTTTAAAAATAGACTCTTTTTTTATAAGAAGAGTGAACTTGGCTAGTTGACGTTTTGTCTGAATACAAATAAAATTCATATAAAGAAGTAATTCCCTCATTTAGAGATTAAAAGAGTTTGGAAGTGACAGGGGGTCGTCATGTTGGCGAATGTAGTGGTAGACCAGCGGAAGGTTTATATTGATGAGCTAACCGTAGTTGGGGTTCCAATTCGTACAACGGATCGGGCAGAAGAAAAAGGAACGGGGACAATTCCAGCCCATTGGGACATGTTTTACAAGCAACAAATGGCAAATAAAATTGCTAATAAGGTAACTGGAAAGATGTTTGCGTTATATACAGATTATGAAGCGTCGAATCCGATTGAATTTACGTTTGCACTTGGATATGAGGTCACACCAGGTGGAGAGTTAAGAGAAGAAATGCGAGAGTTTACTATTCCTGCTGGTGAATATATGGTGTTTACAACTGCTATCGGTCCGGCGAAGAAAGTAGTTTTAGATGCTTGGTCGTATATATGGGAGTGGTCGAATAGAAACGAGCGAGCGTTCGTTTTGGATTTTGAGCTATATGATGAGCGCTGCATTGACCCTAATTTCAGTCAGGTTGATATTTACGTCTCGATAAAATCGTAGTCGTTTTAAATGTCTAAAGGAGTAAAGTTGTGATTAGCAATGATTTATTACAAGCGTTAAAGGATGGGTATAAACAAAGAATTAAATGGGTATTTGCCGTTCAGCTTACTTTGTTTTTAGTTGTTGCTACTTTGCTTATTATCAGCTTCATAACAAAGTTTACCGTAAGTCAGCTTAGCTTTATTTTAGCCTGTGTAAGTGCAAGCTCATTTCTTTCTGCAATCGAACATATTATTTTAAAACGAGAGAAGTGGCAGTGGACATTTGAATTCATTCTTTCACTTTTCTTTTTAGGCCTTGCTTTGTTTTTCTTTCTTCATTAATAAAAAGAGGCTGAGACATAAGTAGTTCAGCCTCTACTATACCTGACCGATTGAGAGTTCATAACTTTTAATCGGTCAGGTTTTTTGTTGATTGGGAAAAACCAGTTTGGAAACAGGGTGGAATGGAGCGTAGGACACTCGACTCCTGCGAGAAAGAGAGGGAAAACGGAGATCCCGCAGCGCAGCGAGGAGCTCAGGTTCCTCCCCGCGGAAAGCGAGTGGCCGTAGCACAATGGAACGAACGTGTTCAGACGAACCAACGAGATGGGAACAGCTAGTGTTCGTCTTTTAGAAGCAATCATTGTGTTATGTCCGACCCTCTTTTTTAGCTTGCTTTTGATTGGCGTCTAAGAGGAGAAATATGTCCATAAGTGAACGTACGCCATAGCCATTCCATAGGGCCAAACTGAAACGAGTTAAACCACGCTTTGCTCCATGCTGCTTGAGCAATAAAGATCACGATGGCAATTGCTGTACCCAAGCTCAAACTAACGTGATTGTATAAGTTGAAAATGTTAAATAAAGTAAAACAGATAACGGTTTGCGCCAAATAATTAGTTAAAGCCATGCGACCGACAAATTGAAGCCAGCTAAGTCGCTTTTTCCAAGCATCTAACTGCAGTAATCGAGTTAAAGTAGCCATATAGAAAAAGCAAAGAGAAAATCCACTTAGGTTTTTAAAGAGATCAGTAGCAGCCGATTTGTACACACCGACATCCCATAGGCCTTGCAGTAATAAAAATAAGCATATAACAAAAGGGATGCTTAGGGTACCGGTTACTATCTGCACCTTTTTAATAAAAGGAGCGTAAGCAGAACCTTCAAAAATCCCTTTTTTCCCAGCATATAAGCCGAACAAAAAGAACGCAAACACGGGTATTAGCGTAAATGGAATATTAATCAAAATTGGAATGACCTCAACTTTTATTCGGTAAGAAAGCCATTCTAGGTAAGGAGCGCTTTCATACATATAAATGTATGTGGGCAGCACATCATCTGCATTTCCTAGTCCAAGTTCGTCCATCATATCAACTGGAATGAAAAAAGTCATGGATAGAAGAGCTAAATAAATAGCTAACAGACTGAAAGCCCATTTAATGAGAGTTTTAGGCATGCGGTTATAAAAAGCTACTAATAAAAAGCCTCCAACTGCGTAAAGGTGTAGAATGTCTCCAAACCATAAAAAAATTAAATGAAGCAACCCAATGATTAATAGAATAGAAGCTCTTCTAAAAAATAAGCTTTTCATCCGTAATCCCTTTGCTTCAGCTCGCTTCATAAACAAATAGAAACCTACTCCAAATAAAAATGAAAAAATGGTAAAAAATTTAACTTGAACAAAAAGCTGCAGAAATGCATATACAACTGCGTCTAGGCCTCCATAGGGTACGTCTACACTGTATAGCTGATTGATGAAATTAGGTGAATGAAAAGCGGGCATATTTACGAGCAAAATGCCAAATAGCGCAAAACCTCGAATGACATCTAACATAATGATTCGCTCACTTGGTTTAACCGGTGAACCTTTCAATCATGATTCAACTCCTTTTCAATTAATAATGTAGCGCAAAAGTCTACGGTTTTACATAACAATATGGCTATCTTATCATGAACAAATAAAAAAAATGACAAAATATCCATTGAAAATGATAAAAAAGTTTCACAACTAAAAAGTGCGCAACTATGGATAATAATGGTATGATAAGAAAGAAGATATTATGAAAGGTGGAGAAAAGATGAAAACAGCACTTGTTTTAGGCGGTACACGTTTTTTTGGCACGAATCTCGTTGAAGAATTGCTCGCGAAAAAAGTACAGGTTACCATTGCAAACCGTGGACAGCGTGAAGATTCGTTTGGTGATCGAGTAGAACGAATTAAGTTGGATCGCGTTGAGAAACAATCCATTATAGAAGCAACACGCGGGCGCAAGTGGGATGTGGTTTTTGATCAAATTTGCTATTCATCTCATGGCGCTTTAGTAGCTGTAGACGCTTTTCGAGATAGTACAAACCACTATGTACTAACATCTACCTTATCTGTATATGGCTCTTCAAAAGAACATTTTCACGAAGAAGATTTTGATCCATATACGTACCCAATATCGTATGCTAGAAAAGAAAATATCTCTTATCAAGAAGGAAAGCGACAAGCTGAAGCCGTACTCTTTCAAAAAGCACCTTTTTCAGTAACTGCTGTACGCATTCCGATTGTATTAGGTGATAATGATTATACGAATCGTCTTCGCTTTCATATTGATAAGGTGATGCATCAAGAAGAAATAGGTTTTCCTGATATTGATGCACAGCTCAATTTTATTTCACGAGAAGAAGCCGGAGCGTTTTTAGCATGGTGCGGAGAGCAAAAGCTAAAAGGACCGATTAATGCATGCTCTAACGGCGTCATTTCGCTAAAAGAGTTAATGAGTTTAATAGAAACTGAAACAAACCAGCAGGCGAAAATTACGAAAAGAGTAACGGATGAGAACGCATCACCTTATGGGCTAGATCATTCGTGGACCATGAGCAATGAAAAGGCTAGTTTTTGGGGATATGAATTCTCTGATGTGCGCCAATGGCTGCCGCCTTTAATTAAGAAAAAAGTAGCTGAAGCAAAAATTGTTCCGTTATATTAAGAAAAGACTGCGGGTTCGTAGTCTTTTTTTGATGAGCAAAATGATGTTAACATACCAACAGTGGCGTTATACTAGAAGTAATTATAATGAAGGAAGTGGGACAAAGTGGCGAAGTGTCATTTTCATTTAAACGCAAATTGGCCAGGAGGACGCAATGAAGTAGGCGAAATTCATTCTGGTCAGTTAAAAACACAAATCTCAATCCCACCAGAAATGGATGGACCTGGAATCGGTACAAATCCTGATGAAATGCTGCTTGGAGCAGCTGCAACATGCTATATTATTACGCTTGCTGCAATGCTTGAAAGAAGCGGTATTTCGCAAGCAGCTCTTACAATGGATTCAGAAGCAGTCGTGGACGTCACCAAAGGTGTGTTTACCTATGAAAAAATCATTCACCGTCCACATGTTGTGTTAGATTCAAAGGATATGGAGAAAAAAAGTCGCGTGCAGCGCCTCATGGAAAAAGCAGAGACCTCCTGCATGATTTCACGAGCAATTCAAGGGAACGTAAAAATTGAATTAGAAGGTACGATAGAAGAAAAAGAAGCTTAATTCAATGTAAGCTTCTTTTTTTCGTTTGACGAGCAAAACTATGACTGAAAGAAATGAGAGTTATAGCGTCTAGTTATTATATCTAAAATTTAATTTTAGGCAATTAATTTGTATGGATAGTTGTGTGATAACCAATCATTAAGACTTATTTTGATAAGTAATTCACTTTACTTATAAAGCGCTTTCAAAAAGTCGTAAGACTATTAAAAAAGTAAAAAAAATTAAAGAAATATAGCGATTTCATTTTGATTGACAGGCTTAACAGTGGTAAAATAGAGACAGATATCAAATACAAGTACTGGAAGAACATCCAGCTTGTAAAGATGTCTGACCATAAGGCAATCAGTATTTTGAAAATGCGAAATCAATCACTTTTAGTACTTTAATTCTAGTAAGACATTAAAAGTTGAATAAAGATTTCACTTATTATAACTCGTTGGGGGTTTTTAAATGGGTAACGAAACGTCAAACAGAGGTGAGCCTTGGAAAGGGTTTTTGGGCCCAAACTATGGCTATGTATTAGAACAGTATGAGTTATATGAAGAAAAGTCGGATTTAGTAGATCCAGAACTAAAAGAACTATTTGATTATTGGGGTGCACCGCCATTGCTTGATAGCAGCTATGCTGAAGCGGGAGATACACAGCCTGTTCCAGCAGCTAATACGGCTAAGATTGCCGCTGCCATTAAGCTAGCAGAAAATATTCGTGCATACGGTCATTTATATGCATCAATCAAACCGTTAGAAAGCGGTAAGAAAGATCCTGTGCTTCTACATCTAGAAGACTATGGATTATCAAAGGAAGATTTAAAAGCAGTACCGGTTGAAATTCTTTGCGCAAATGCGCCTGCACATGTAAAGGATGGTCTGGCTGCAATTGAGTATTTAACCGATGTATACACGAAGACAATGGCGTTTGAATTCCATCATGTACATAACATGGAGGAGAATAAGTGGCTTACTGAAATGGTGGAGTCAGGAGCAATTTTTCAACCTCTTTCTGATGAAAAGCGTATTTCAGTATTAAAGCGTCTAACGGAAGTAGAAGGATTTGAGCAATTTCTACATCGTACATTTGTCGGACAAAAACGATTCTCAATTGAAGGCGTAGATATGCTTATTCCATTAATTGATGAGCTAGTTGCACGCTCTGTCGAAAAAAGTCCGAAAACAGTTAATATTGGAATGGCGCACCGCGGACGTCTAAATGTGTTAGCACACGTATTAGGCAAGCCGTATGAAATGATTTTTGCTGAGTTCCAACATTCACCGAATAAAGAGCTTGTACCATCTGAGGGTTCAATCGGCATTAACTATGGTTGGACAGGAGACGTAAAATATCACTTAGGTGCAGATAAGCAAATTAAAGCTGAAAACACAGTTCGAGCTCGTTTGACATTGGCAAGTAACCCGAGTCATTTGGAATTCGTTAATCCAGTTGTGGAAGGGTTTACAAGAGCTGCTCAGGACGATCGCCAAACAAACGGTTATCCAAAGCAAGACATCACGAAATCTTTTGCGATTCTAATTCACGGTGACGCAGCGTTTCCAGGTGAAGGAATTGTTCAAGAAACGCTAAACTTAAATCAGCTTTCTGGGTACCAAACGGGTGGAACTATTCATATTATCGCTAACAATATGATTGGATTTACAACGGAAAGCGTAGACTCTCGTTCAACGAAATACGCGAGCGATCTAGCAAAAGGATTCGAAATTCCGATTGTCCATGTAAACGCAGACGATCCAGAAGCATGTCTGGCAGCGGCTTACTTTGCATATGAGTATCGTCGCCGCTTTAATAAAGACTTTTTAATTGATCTGATTGGATATCGTCGATTTGGCCACAATGAAATGGATGAGCCATTTGTAACGCAGCCGAAGATGTATGAAATTATTACAAAGCGTCCAACGGTTCGTGCGCTTTATGCTGAACAATTGGAGAAAGCACAAGTTGTTACTAAAGAACAAGTGAATGAAATCAGTGAGCAACTTCAAAAGAAATTGCAGACTGCTTATGATAAAGTACCACCAAAAGCAGAAAAGCGTCATCAAATTATGGAAATGCCAAAAGCAGTATTTAATGGTATTCCAACTTTAGATACGTCTGTGCCAAAAGAAGAGCTTTTAGAAATTAACCGAGAACTTGTGACGTATCCAGAAGATTTTAAGGTATTTCCAAAGTTAGACCGTATTTTGTCAAAACGTGCGAAAGCGTTTGAAGAAAATGGTAAAGCAGACTGGTCACTAGGTGAAGCATTTGCATTTGCAAGCATTTTACGTGACGGTACGCCAATTCGTATCACAGGACAAGACTCAGAACGTGGAACATTCGCTCATCGTCACCTTGTATTGCATGACTATGAGACAGGGGATGTATACTCACCACTGCACACAATGAAGAACGTAAGCGCTTCCTTTGATATTCGTAACAGTCCTCTTTCTGAAGGGTCAGTGTTAGGATTTGATTATGGGTATAATGTGTTTGCACCAGAAACACTTGTGATTTGGGAAGCTCAGTTCGGAGACTTTGCAAATGCTGGTCAGGTTATCATTGATCAATTCATTTCAGCAGGTCGCGCGAAGTGGGGACAAAAATCAGGTATGGTTCTCTTACTTCCACACGGACATGAAGGCCAAGGGCCAGAACATTCAAGCGCAAGATTAGAACGTTTCTTACAGCTAGCTGCTGAAAATAACTGGACGGTGGCAAACGTAACGAGCGCGGCGCAATATTTCCACTTATTACGTCGTCAAGCGGCTGTTTTGAAAAAAGAAGAGGTGCGTCCACTTGTTGTAATGGCGCCAAAAAGCTTGCTTCGAAGTGCGTTTAGCGTATCAAATATGGAAGAGTTCACAAACGGTTCTTTCCGCTTAGTTGTCGAACAACCAAACTTAGGTGAAAAAACAGAAGAAGTTGAGCGTATCGTTTTATGCAGCGGTAAAATTAGCGGAGATTTAACAGATCGCATCCAAAAATCTGATAAGTCGCTAGATTGGTTACATGTACTACGCCTTGAGCAGATCTATCCATTCCCAAGACGAGTTGTAGCTGATTTATTTGCTAAATATCCAAACTTAAAAGAAATTGCGTGGATGCAAGAAGAGCCTGAGAATATGGGTGCATGGAATTATGTTGAGTCTAAGCTTCGCGAAGTAGCACCTGAAGGCGTGAGCGTTGATTACATTGGACGCAGAAGACGTTCAAGCCCAGCAGAAGGAGACCCAACCACTCATAGACAAGAGCAAGAGCGTATATTACAAGAAGCATTAACGAAAACACAAATCGCTAATGATGTAGTGACACGATAAGGAAGGGGAATGAACAATGGGAGAAATTAAAGTACCGGAATTAGCAGAATCAATTTCAGAGGGAACAGTAGCACAGTGGCTTAAGCAGGTAGGAGACTTTGTTGAAAAAGGCGACTATATCGTTGAATTAGAAACTGACAAAGTAAACGTTGAGATTACAGCGGAAGATTCAGGCGTACTAACGGAGCTTCTAGCAGGTGAAGGAGATACGGTTCAAGTGGGGGAAACAATTGCTCGCTTAGCAGCCGATGGTCAAGCGCCAGCGCCAAAAGCAGAAGTGAAGGAAGAAGTAAAAGTGGAAGAGCCTGTTCAACAAAAAGAAGCAAAAGAAGAGGTAGCACCTGCGGCAGAAGCGAAGGAAGAGGTTCCGCAAAAGCAGTGGTTAATTGCATCTCCAGCTGCGCGTAAAGCTGCAAGAGAGCGAGGCATTAAGCTTGACGAAGTGCCAACGGCAGATCCGTTAGGCCGCGTTCGCAAGCATGATATCGATTCATTTGCTAGCCAAAAAACAGCAGAGCAAAAAGCTGATGCAAAAGCTCAAAGTGCTCGTCAATCTAAGCCGGTACCTTCTCCAACAGTAAGTGAGAACAGTGATAAACCAGTTGAACGTGTACGCATGTCACGCCGTCGTCAAACGATTGCAAATCGCTTAGTTGAAGTACAGCAAACGGCTGCGATGTTAACAACATTTAACGAAGTTGATATGACAGCTGTTATGGAACTTCGTAAGCGTCGTAAAGACAAATTCTTTGAACAGCATGATGTAAAACTTGGCTTTATGTCATTCTTTACAAAAGCCGTTGTAGCAGCGCTGAAAAAGTATCCATTATTAAATGCTGAAATTCAAGGCAACGAGCTTGTTATTAAAAAGTTCTATGATATCGGTATTGCCGTATCTGCGCCGGATGGGCTTGTTGTACCAGTTGTTCGTGATGCAGACCGCAAAACATTTGCAGGTATTGAAGGAAGTATCCTTGAGCTTGGGAAAAAAGCGCGTGACAATAAGCTAGCTCTAGGTGACCTGCAGGGAGGAACATTTACGATTACAAACGGTGGAGTATTCGGTTCATTAATGTCAACGCCAATCTTAAATGGTCCACAAGTAGGGATTCTAGGAATGCACAAAATACAGACTCGTCCAGTTGCAATTGACGAAGACCGTATTGAAAACCGTCCAATGATGTATATTGCCTTATCTTATGATCACCGCATTGTTGATGGAAAAGAAGCCGTTGGTTTCCTAGTAACAGTGAAAGAACTGTTAGAAGATCCAGAAACATTATTATTAGAAGGTTAATGAAAAACGAGGCTGGGACATAAGTATTTTAGTCAATGATCTATCCGAACTATTGAGAGTTAACGACTCTTTTATAGTTCGGATTTTTTGTTGATAATGAAGCGCTAGAGACATACTCTGATGTTTTTTTGACAATTCTGTAAAAAATAAAAACCCAGTTGACTTATAGGAATTATAGGTGTATTATATAAATAATCAATCTTGTCAGAAAATTTGAGCGTAAAGGGTGAAGAATAATGGAACGTTATGATGTTATTCAAGGAGCGGAAGCTTTTTATCATAAAGGGAATGAAGTTGGTATTTTAGTCTCTCACGGATTTATGGGAACGCCACAAAGCATGGAACATATCGGCCAAGGCTTGGCAGCTAAAGGCTATACGGTTTATGGAATTCGTCTAACGGGCCATGGAACTCACTATCGAGATATTGAACAGGCAACCTATGAAAATTGGAAAGCAGACTTTTTAGAAGGCTATCGCTTTTTAAAAGAAAGATGTGAGCACGTCTTCATCCTAGGGCAATCGATGGGCGGAACGTTAACCTTTCATACCGCAAGTCAAGGATTAGACCTGTCAGGCGTAATTGCTATTAACCCAGCAATGAATTCAATTCCTTCAATGGAAGCTTACAGAAATGCACATACACTTCGCTATGTAAAAGAAGATAAGCCGGATATCAAAGATCCTAACGTACATGAAATTACGTATGATAAGGTACCCGTTCGTTCAATGCGCGAGCTATTATCTTTAATGGATGAAGCGGAGGAACGCTTATCTTACGTAACGTGCCCAGCGCTAGTTTTAACATCCACAGTCGATCATGTTGTACCACCAAGCAACTCAGCTTATATTCTGGAGCATATTCGTTCAAAAACAGCTCATCAAGTTATGCTTCCTAATTCGTATCATGTAGCGTCCATGGACTATGATAAAGACCAAATTATTCAACATACGGCACGTTTTGTTAAAGCGACAGTTGCGAAAAAAAAAGCAGTTGGGGTAAAATGAACGAAGGGCAAAGTTAACGTCCAATCGTTCAAAAGGAGAGACCAAATATGATTCATTTAGAGTGGAATGATCGTCCAACCATCAAACAAGTAAAATGTGTACATACGAATGCGAAAAAGTACATGGTAGAAAACGTGCTAACAGCAGGAAAAGTATACGATGTAAAAAATGAAACGGAAGAGTTTTACTTTGTAGTCGATAACACAGGTCAAGTTGGTGGCTTTTACAAAGAATATTTTGAAGCGTAAGATGCAAACCACTGCGGATGCGGTGGTTTTTTTATGAGTGTGTGTCAACGCATCTAAGTATCTAAAAAAACTATATTCTAAATAATAAACATAAAGTAAAACCAGCAGCTAAGAACAAGTGTATGCTGTAGGTAGCTACTCCGAGAGAAAATAAAGAAGGCGTCTTTTATTCTTAAATTAATATTGGTATGATATAGAAGCAATCTCAAATGAAATCGGAGTGTTTAAGGTGGAAGAAAAAGAAGGTTTATATGCCAATATTGATCTGGACAAAGTATATGAATACAAAGATCTCCCTGATAAAGTTGCGGGTCGCTGCGACAACTGCGAGAGCGTTCATTTTAAAAGTAGTGTAGGAGAAGGGAAATTTTTGCGAGAATGCGTTAGCTGTGGCATGAAAAAGAATATTTAAGCGTTAAAAGCGTCGTACGTAGAAAAGAGATGGCTCATGAAGCTGTTTCTTTTTTTGTATAAAAAACAGAAGTGTATTTATTTATTTATTTATTTTGAGCATAAAGTCTTATTAAAAGATGACAAAAACACCTATTAATTTAACCTATTTTCTATATAATGGTATAAGTGAACGTACAATCGCGTATTTGTTTAGATTAAGAGAGAAGAGGAGGCGAAAACCTAAATGGCGAATGAGCATGAACTATTTCCAGAGAAGCGAAACCAAGATGAGCCAAAGGTTAAGGTAGAACGAAAAGAAGGAGAGCCAACTTCAGCTTTTAAAGGAGCATCTTGGGGAGCGCTACTGATTGGAGTTGTAGCTTACTTGGTTGGATTATTTAACGCAACGATGGAGCTAAATGAAAAAGGCTACTATTTTGCTGTTTTAGTATTTGGACTTTATTCAGCGGTATCTCTTCAAAAAGCCGTTCGAGACAAAGAGGAAGATATCCCTGTTACAGGTATTTATTATGGAATTAGCTGGTTTGCACTTATTGTATCGATTTCATTAATGGTTATTGGTTTATATAACGCAGGGAGTATTACGCTAAGCGAAAAAGGCTTCTACGGCATGTCATTTGTGTTGAGCTTGTTTGCAGTAGTGACAATTCAAAAAAATATTCGAGATACGCAACGAGCAAAAGAGCGAGATTAATAGCTCTTTTGCGTACATAGAACCCTCTACTTTTTATTTTGAAAGTGGAGGTTTTTTTATACAAATAATTACATTTAACCCTTTAATTATGATATTATCTTAATATACTATAGCTTGCTAAAGGGGAATTTAAATGAGTTATGAGGGTTTAATAGGTGTCATTCTTCTTTTTATACTTTACTTTTCAACTAGCCATTACTATTTGAAAAAGAGGTTAAATATTCAAGAAAAGCGTGTAAGTCTGTTTTCCAAAGATAGAAAGAGGCTGTATAGGGTGATTGAAGGTATCATAGTAGTATTGTTCATTTATTTTCTTGGTGTTGTCACGTTTTCAGAGAGAAGCGATGAGTTTCCCATCTGGATTCGAGCACTGCCAGTGTGTGGCTTTTTTATTTTAGTAGATACTTTGCGAGGAATTGAGCATTGGATGACTGATAAAGAGTCAAAGAGCTATGTTTATGAATTCCTTGGAGTAGTATTTATGCTAGCACTGCTTGTTATCATATCTTTATAATTATTTAGAAAAGTCGGAAGTATACAATTTGTTAAAAGGGGCTAAAGCTGGATTGACCAATTTTAAAACTATAGTAAAATCAAAAAAGTGACAGCGCGCATGCTGTCGCTTTTTTTGTGAGCGTTTTAATTAGAAGGAGGATGTTTATGTACGCGTTAAAACCATATCGCTTTCCGCTCATTTTACTAGCATCTATTTTTGCTGGTGGAGCAGTAGGGTTCTTTGCTGGAGAGAAAGCAGAAGTGTTAAAGCCACTAGGGGACATTTATTTAAACTTAATGTTTATGGTTGTTGTGCCGCTCGTGTTTTTTAGCATTGCAGCAGCCGTATCAAACACTGCGAATATGAATCGCTTTGGAAAAATCATTGGCTCAATGTTTGGCGTTTTTATTTTGACTGGCATTATTTCATCTTTATTAATGCTTTTTGCAGTTAAGGTATTTTTATCAGTTGATGCGTCACCAATTACAATTGAAAAGCCAGATCAGGTAGAAAATATTAATATTGCCGATCAGTTTGTACAAGCATTTACAACGTCTGACTTTGTGGATTTACTGTCTCGTGAACATATGCTTGCACTTATTGTTTTTGCCGTACTTTTAGGATTATCAGCAACTCTAATTGGTGAAGCTGGAAAGCCGTTTGTGAAAGTACTACAATCAGGTTCACAGGTGTTTATGAAAATGGTAACGCTTGTGATGTACGTAGCACCAATTGGGTTATTTGCTTACTTCGCGTCGTTAGTTGGTGTATTTGGTCCTGATTTATTAGGAACGTATGCAAAAGCAGTAGCCGTATATTACCCGGTAGCTCTTTTATACTTCTTTGTTGGCTTTACGCTTTATGCCTTTTTAGCAGGAGGAAAAGAAGGGATCGTTCGTTTTTGGAAAAATATCTTAACGCCAGCGGTTACGGCTTTAGGGACAGGGAGCAGCGTAGCCAGCGTGCCTGTTAACCTAGAGGCAGCTAAACAAACGGGCGTTCCAAAAGATGTGCGAGAAACGGTCATTCCAATTGGAGCAACCGTACATATGGACGGGTCTTGCTTGGCTGCAATCTTAAAAATTTCATTTGCCTTTACGCTATTCGATATGGATTTCAGCGGCATCGATACGTTTGTGAAAGCCGTTGTTGTTGCTATTTTATGTGGTGTTGTCATTGCGGGTCTACCGAGCGGAGGCGCAGTTGGTGAGATGTTGATTTTAACGATGTTTGGCTTGCCAATTGAAGCACTTCCGGTTATGGCCGCGCTAGGCATGATTGTCGATCCACCTGCAACAATGGTGAACGTAACGGGAGATAACGTATCTTCTATGCTTGTGTCACGCATTGTAGAAGGTAAAGGTTGGCTGAAAAAACAAATAGATACAAAGCGAATCGCTTCGTAGCAAACGTGAAAGCGCATCAGCTCAAAGATAGCTGGTGCGCTTTTAGCGTATTACTTGATTCAAGGGTGTTTTTCTTGAATAATAAAAGAGTAAGCATCCTGTAAGAAGAAGTGAGGAGCGAAGTATTATGAATGAAAAATGGAAAGTCCATAAAATTAAAACTGACTGTGAACCGTGGCTTTTTCTAGATGGTTGGGAAAAAGACATTATTGAAACGATTGAATTCGACCATAAAAAAGAAGCGCTTGAGTATTATACAAGGCTTATTCATGAACATCAAGCGAGTTATCGCCACGTTCATATGAAAAAGCTATCTCTTTTTACCTTTTGGAATGACTGTGAGAAAGAGTTTTGTGAAGCGTGTGATGATGATCTTCAAATTTTCCACGGCGTCTTGTTTATGAAAGGTGAAGACGTATATGATCTAAATGAAAACGAGGAAGGCTTTTCGTTTCTGCAAATGAAATAACCTTTTCTTCTACATCATTTTCCCATATAATTACACTAACAATAGTGGAAAAGGAGGGCGCTATGAACAATTCAAAACGAGTATGGTTTGACTTGCTTTTTTACATTGCAATCCCGTACCTTATCTGGAATCAGGGAAAAGATCTTATCGGTGATTATTACGCCATTTTATTATCGACAGCCCCTGCATTCTTCTATACCATCTATACGTTTATTAAAGAGCGTCAATTTAACGTAACGGGACTGTTTCTTGTTATTACCTTGCTTGCGCGAACAATTGTAGATTTATTGTCGGGTAATGCAGAAACCATGCTGGTTAATCAGGTTTATTTTATGATTGGACTAGCTATTTTTACGTTTATAACGATTTTAGTGAAGCGTCCAATTGGGCTATATTTCTTTGTTGATACGGCCTATTTAATGGGATATAAGCGTGAAGATTCAAAAAAGCTATTCTTTGAGCAAGATCTCTTTAAAATGATGAACTGGTTAACCGTTTTATTTGCGGGGCGCTATGTGTTTTTAGCCATTGTAAAATACGTTCTTATTCAAAAGTACGGTGTTGAAGGGTATGGCAACATGATTGTCTTTCGCCAAGCAGTGACGTGGGCGTTCTCAATTTTGATCGCCATCTATACGTACTTTATTTATAAAAAGATTCAAGAGAAAACAGGAATCGATAATCCGGTGAATCCAAATATGAATGAATAACAAAAGCGCTTCCTAACATGGGAGCGCTTTTGTTACAAATACGTGAACAGTACATCAAACGTTGACACCTGCTCGCGAAAAAATAGTAAAATAAGTTGTCATAGAACTTGGATAAAGGGTAGGTGTGCAATTTGAAACTGTTAGTATGTAAAAAACAGCCGTATATAGCATTAGAAATGATCATGGTATTTTTTACAGCCATTTTTTTGATTTTAGCTTTTTTTGATTATCGTCAAACATTCTTTTTATTTTTTACACTCGGAATCGTGTTTGCTATCCGAGGCTTTGAAATGCAAGAAGGAGAGAAGAAGTCTCAGGGAGCAAAGTGGCTCCTTGCGGGGGTTGCTCTTATTATGTTGAATATTGTGTTGTTTGTCGTATATGCCGTCAACCGCTAAGCCTTTCTTCGAGTAGAAGAGAGGTTTTTTTGAAAAAATGTTCAGGTAGTATTATAAAAATGTTCATTGTTTGGTAAGATAGAAAAATGAAAACGCTATACTGACGTAAAGGAGATGCTTATGGAAAGCGACAAGTTAACGAAAGCAATCGAAGCAGCAAAGATGTATTATCTGTTTGACTATAATCAAAATGAAATTGCTAAAAAGCTTGGAGTTTCAAGGCCAACTGTTTCACGCTTACTGCAACAAGCTAAATCTGAAGGCATTGTACAAATTAAAATTATCGATTCTACCATCGATGTGAAAGAGCTATCAGCTCAGCTAGAACAAACGTTTAAACTAAAAAAAGCAATTGTCGCATCTATACCTCATGAAGATCGAAACCTTGTAAAGGAAGGTTTAGGAGAAGCAGCAGCAGATTACCTTGATAAAATTGTAAAAGATGAAGATATTATTGGCGTAACGTGGGGAACAACGCTTTATCATGTAGGGATGAAGCTCAAAAATAAGCGTGTAAAAGATGTGAAAGTTGTACAGTTAAAAGGTGGAGTTAGCCATTCTGAAACCAATACGTATGCTTCTGAAATACTGCATCTGTTTGGAAATGCTTATAGCACCGTTCCTCTTTATTTACCGCTTCCGGCTATTGTTGATCATGTTGTAGTAAAGCAGGCAATGGAAGCTGATCGTCATATAAAAGGAATATTAGAGCTTGGCAAAAAAGCAAATATTGCGATCTTTACGACGGGTCCTATTAAAACAGATTCTTTGCTGTTTCAGCTAGGTTATTTCACAGAAGAGGATTTAAAACAGCTAGATCCGCACGCAGTCGGTGATATTTGTTCGCGATTTTTCGATGAAAATGGGTGTATTTGCAACCCGAGCTTAAATGAACGCACGCTTGGTTTAGATTTAGAAGAACTTAAGCAAAAGGAACATTCGATCCTCGTAGCGGGAGGGGCGCACAAGGTGGAAGGTATTTACGGTGCGATAAAAGGCGGGTATGTTAATACACTAGTCACAGACCCATTTACAGCTCAGCAGCTGCTTGAAAAAGTGACATCATAAAAAACATTGAACAAATGTCAAAATAAATATTTACATTTGTTCAATGTTGAGATATAGTGAAGATGTAAGTTGTTGAAAGCGTTATAATTTTGAAAAGAAAGCGCATGGGGAGGCCATATCAATGAGAGTTGTAGATCTAATTGAAAAAAAGCGAAATGGCTTAGAATTAACAAAAAGTGAAATTGACTTTATTATTACTGAATATACAAATGGTAACTTGCCTGACTATCAGATGTCCGCACTAGCAATGGCAATTTATTTCCAGGATATGACGCAGGAAGAGCGCGTTCATTTAACGACAGCGATGGTAAACTCAGGTGATCAAATTGACTTAAGTGAAATTGAAGGCATTAAAGTAGATAAGCACAGTACAGGTGGAGTAGGAGATACAACAACGTTAGTACTTGGACCACTTGTTGCAGCGGTAGGCGTACCGGTCGCTAAGATGTCAGGTCGCGGCCTTGGTCATACGGGTGGAACAATCGATAAGCTAGAAGCTGTCCCAGGATTCCACGTTGAAATTACGAACGACGAATTTATTCGTCTAGTAAACACAAACAAACTAGCGGTTATTGGACAAAGCGGTGACTTAACGCCAGCAGATAAAAGTTTATACGCACTACGTGACGTAACGGCAACAGTTGATTCAATTCCACTGATTGCAAGCTCAATTATGAGTAAGAAGATTGCAGCGGGTGCAGACGCAATTTGTTTAGATGTTAAAACTGGAAACGGTGCGTTTATGAAAGACTTAAAAGATGCAGAAGCATTAGCACAAGCAATGGTTGAAATCGGAAAAGGTGTTGGACGAAACACAAAAGCTATCATTTCTGATATGAGTCAACCGCTTGGATTTGCGGTTGGAAACGCGCTAGAAGTGAAAGAAGCAATCGATACGTTAAAAGGTGAAGGGCCGGAAGATTTAACAGAATTATGCTTGACGTTAGGTAGCCATATGGTTATGCTTGCAAAGAAAGCAAGCAGCCTTGAAGAGGCGCGTGCGCTATTAATAGAAGTGATCGATAACGGACAAGCACTTGCAACATTTAAAACATTCCTTGAAGCACAGGGTGGAGATGCATCCGTAGTAGATGATCCATCACAGCTTCCGGATGCTTCTTATAAAATTTCGGTTCCAGCAAAAGCAGATGGCTATGTATCAGAAATTGTTGCTGAGCAAATCGGCGTAGCAGCAATGAAACTTGGTGCAGGTCGCGCAACAAAAGAATCAGTGATTGATTTAGCTGTTGGTGTAGTACTGCACAAAAAAGTAGGAGATGCTGTTAAGAAGGGCGATACGCTTGTAACAATTCATAGTAACTCTGAAAACGTGGATGAAGTAATGAACGTTATTTACGATTCTTATACAATTGTATCTGAACAGGTAGATGCACCAACGCTCATCTACAAAGAAATTCATTAATTCTAGTGCGCCTAAAGGCCACGATGGTTCAACTAGGTATTCAGTGGAAGAGAAATAGAGCTTCTACAGGTTAAAATTTTACTTTATAAGAGGATTGAAAGGAAGAATTAAACATGAGCAACGAAATTACAAAAATGATTGACCACACTTTATTAAAAGCTAACGCAACAGAAGAGCAAATTACAGTACTTGCACAGGAAGCAAAAGAATATTCATTTGCATCTGTATGTGTGAATCCAACGTGGGTTAAAAAAGCTGCTGAGTTATTACGCGATGCACAAGAAGTAAAAGTATGTACGGTAATTGGTTTCCCACTAGGGGCAAGCACACCAGAAGTAAAAGCATTCGAAACAACAAATGCAATTGAAAACGGTGCAGACGAAGTTGATATGGTCATTAACATCGGTGCGTTAAAAGACAAAAATTACGATTTAGTAGAGCGTGATATTAAAGCAGTTGTTGACGCTGCAAAAGGTAAAGCATTAGTGAAAGTAATCATTGAAGCATGTCTATTAACAGACGAAGAAAAAGTAAAAGCTTGTGAACTATCTGTTAAAGCAGGTGCGGACTTTGTTAAAACATCTACTGGCTTCTCAACAGGTGGCGCAACGGTTGAAGATGTTGCGTTAATGAGAAAAACAGTTGGACCAGAATTTGGCGTAAAAGCATCTGGTGGCGTACGAGGATTAGAAGACGCTAAAGCGATGATTGAAGCAGGTGCTACGCGTATCGGTGCAAGCTCTGGTGTTTCAATTGCTAAAGGCGAAATTAGCAACAGCTCATACTAATTCGATTAGAATCTGAAGAGAATGTCTAGCGGGTTAGCTCATACACTGAGCTAACCTGCTTTAAACCATGAAAAAGGATGATGAATGAATGGAACCGAAAAAATTAATTGATGAAGCAATTGTTGCAAGTAAACAAGCATATGTTCAATATTCAAATTTTCATGTAGGTGCAGCTCTTTTAACAAAGGACGGAAAACTATATCACGGATGTAATATCGAGAACGCTTCCTATGGTTTAACAAACTGCGCAGAGCGCACGGCGATTTTTAAAGCTGTTTCAGAAGGTGAAAAAGAGTTTCAAGCAATCGCAGTTGTTGGGGATACAGAGGGACCAATTTCTCCATGTGGAGCTTGTCGTCAAGTTTTAGCTGAGTTCTTTTCACCAGGCACAGTCGTGATTTTAGCTAATTTAAAAGGCGATCACGTTGTGACAAACATTAATGAGTTGTTACCAGGGTTCTTTTCATCAAAAGATTTACACAAAACGTAAAGAATTGTTTTGAAAAAAACGCTCTCGGCAGCAGCTGTTTAAGGTCTATAAGGATAGGATTTAAATGGGAATTTATACAACTAGTGGGGAGTCTATTACATGCAATACTTAATTGGAATACTAGGGTTATTAATTGTGTTTGGTTTAGCATTTTTAGCAAGTAACAATAAAAAAGGCATTAAGTATAAGCCAATCCTTATTATGATTGTGCTTCAACTGCTGCTTTCAATGCTTCTATTAAACACAAAGTTTGGTTTTATCATCATTGATGCAATTGCAACAACGTTTAATAAATTATTGGAATATGCTGCTGAAGGAATTGAATTTGTATTTGGGGGCTTAGCGAACGACGGAACAGCTCCATTTTTCTTAACGGTTTTGCTTCCAATCGTATTTATCTCTGTATTAATTGGGATTCTACAGCACTTTAAGATTTTGCCTTTCATCATGAAGGGTATTGGTCTTCTTTTAAGCAAAATTAACGGAATGGGAAGACTTGAATCTTATAACGCAGTAGCTTCTGCGATTGTAGGTCAATCAGAAGTATTTATCACAGTAAAAAAACAGCTGGATAAACTACCTCCAAACCGTCTATATACATTATGTGCGTCTGCAATGTCAACGGTTTCAATGTCAATTGTTGGTGCGTACATGACAATGATTGAGCCAAAGTACGTAGTAACAGCAATCGTTATTAACTTATTTGGTGGTTTCATCATTGCGTCGATTATTAATCCGTATACAGTAACGACAGATGAAGATATTTTAGAAGTGCAAGATGAAGAAAAACAAACGTTCTTTGAAATGATTGGCGAATATATCATGGATGGATTTAAAGTAGCCATCATTGTAGGGGCAATGCTTATTGGATTCGTTGCGCTAATCGCAGCCATTAACAACGTATTTGAAATGATTCTTGGAATTTCGTTCCAAGAAATTCTTGGCTATGTATTTGCACCATTTGCCTTCATTATGGGTATTCCAGGTTCAGAAGTGGTAGCTGCTGGTGGAATTATGGCGACAAAGCTTGTAACGAATGAGTTTGTGGCGATGATGAGCTTAGCGGATATGTCTGGACAGTTTAGTGAGCGTACGCTAGGAATTGTTTCTGTATTCTTAGTGTCATTCGCAAACTTCTCTTCAATTGGTATTATTTCTGGAGCTGTTAAAGGCTTAAGTGAAAAACAAGGAAACACAGTGGCTCGCTTTGGTTTACGCTTATTGTACGGTGCAACGTTAGTAAGTGTGTTATCAGCGATTATTGTAAGCTTTATTTTATAAAACAAATGAAGAAGGAAAAGCATTTCTGCTGCGGGCAGGATTGCTTTTTTCTTTTGTGGGAAGATAAGAATCATACAGTACTTCGAGCACATATAAAGGAGGTAGTAAAGAGTCTAGTATTCTTTACGACAACATGGACAGCATTGGATTATTACTATCAGGAGCAGCGCTGTTTTTAAACGGACTGATGCTTTTAGGAAAAGCAAACGATAAAAACGTAGGGGTGTTTAACCTATTTGTCGGCGTCTTTCAAATGATTGCGCCGTTTTATTTAATTATTGTTTCAGATCAAACAAACTGGGTGCTTTACGAAAAAGCCGCTATTTTCTTATTTGGCTTAACGTATTTGTATGTTGGTGTAACCGTTATCAAAGGAATGGAAGGAACAGGCCTTGGCTATTATTCGCTTTGGGTATCGATTTTAGCTCTTGTTTATATGACCATCGCTTTTACAAGATATGGTGACGTTGTAAACGGCTTAACGTGGTTGCTGTGGGCATTTCTTTGGTTTCTATTTTACTTTATCAACACGCAGGAGCGGGATATTACAGAATATGTGGGAAAAGTCGCCGCTGTCCAGTCGTGGATTACGCTTACCATCCCGGCACTCTTTAACTTAACAGGCGTATGGGGAGCAGAAGGTCTTTACTACATGTGGATTGCTGTGCTGTCAGTTGCCATTTTATACTTTATCTACCTAGGTTATAAGTTATTCTTTAATGAGCGACGCGTGCTGATGAAATAAAAAAGAGACTGAGACATAAGTAATTTAGTCCTTACTATACTTGAACGATTGAGAGTTCATAGCTTTTAATCGTTCAGGTTTTTTGGTTGATTGTGAAAACACTGTTGGAAACAGGTTGGAATGGAGCGTAGGACACTCGACTCCTGCGGGAAAGAGAGGGAAAACGGAGATCCCGCAGCGCAATGGAACGAACGTGTTGAGACGAATCAAAGAGATGGGAACAGCGAGTGTTCGTCTTTTAGAAGCAATCATTTTGTTATGTCCCAAACTCTTTTTTATTTTCTGTAATTTTATTATGTAAACTAAAAACGCAAATATTATCATTGCGTTATTCGTTTATGCTAAAATAACAGTGGAAGAATTTTTTAGTAAAGGGGACAGATTATGTTAAATTTTGAACGCAATATTGAAAAGTACGCTGAGCTAGCGGTTAAGGTTGGCGTCAATATTCAACCAGGGCAAGTTTTACATATTTCTGCTGATGTTGCATCGGCATCATTCGTACGTGAAGTAGCTAAAAAAGCGTATGAAGCTGGCGCAAAGTCAGTTGACGTTGATTTTAAAGATGATTATCTTGTTCGCTTGAAGTATGAAAAAGCAGCGGATGAAGTATTTGAAGAATTCCCAGCTTGGCGAGTTCAAGAACGCGAAGCGCTTGTTGAAAATGGAGGAGCTGTTTTATCCGTTATCTCAAGCAGTCCGGATCTATTAAAAGGCGTAGACGGAAAGCGTATCGCAACGTTCCAACGTGTAAGCGGTCAAGCGATGAAAAAGTTTAGAGAAGCCATTCAATCTGATAAAATTAGCTGGTCAATCGTAGCCGTACCATCAAAAGAGTGGGCGGCAAAGGTATTCCCTGACGCACCGGAAGATAAGCAAGAAGAAAAGCTATGGGAAGCGATTTTCAAAGCGGTACGTGTGGACCAAGAAGATCCGGTAGCTGCTTGGACAAAACATAACGACAATCTACATGAAAAAGTGGATATCCTAAATGAAAAGCACTTTGCAAAACTACACTATAAAGCACCAGGTACAGACTTAACAATTGAACTACCTGAAAAGCATATTTGGGTAGGCGCTGGAAGCGTGAACGAAAAAGGGCATGACTTCATGGCGAACATGCCAACAGAAGAAGTGTTCACCGTTCCGAAAAAAGACGGTGTGAACGGCCAGGTGACAAGCACAAAGCCATTAAGCTATGCAGGTAACCTGATCGAAAACTTTACGCTTACGTTTGAAAACGGAAAAATTACAGGCGTTAAAGCAGAGCACGGAGAAGAAACGTTAAAGCAGCTAATTGATACAGATGAAGGAGCAAAATATTTAGGTGAAGTGGCGCTAGTACCGCATAACTCACCCATTTCCCAGTCTGATATCATTTTCTACAACACGCTGTTTGACGAAAACGCATCAAATCACTTAGCGATTGGCAGCGCGTATTCTTTCTGCTTAGAAGGCGGAAAAACAATGTCAAAAGGCGAGCTAGCTGAAAACGGAGCAAACGACAGCATCACCCACGTTGACTTCATGATTGGCTCAGCTGAAATGGACATCGACGGCATCAAAGCTGACGGCACAAGCGAGCCTGTGTTTAGAAAAGGGAACTGGGCGTTTTAATCAAAGCAAAACCACACCGGTTATAGGTGTGGTTTTGTTTTGGTAAACTAAATAGGTTAAAGCTTTTCTAGCCAATCCTTCAGCCATTGAACTGGTATTTTAATCAAGTCTAAGTTAAGAGTTTGTAACTCAGATAGCGTGAACGTATTTGAAAGAAACAACTCCCACTGAGCGTCTATATCTATTGCTTTATCATTCAACAAAAGGTTTTGATTATCACCTTCATCGGTTTCATGTATGTAGAGAGAGCACCAATCCACCAACGTTTTGTGAGAGAGTTCTTGATTTACAGCAAGCGTAATAAGAATATGTAAATTTTGAGATGAAAACTCATGACGATTCATATTATAAAACGCTCGCTGCCTCATTAATTCTCATTACGGGATCTTGATCATGAAATCCAATACAAACGTTCACTTTAGGAAAAGCATTCACCTCATTGTAAGCTCTCATGTATTCTAAAACTGTCCGTACAATGAGATAAAGTGTTGAGCCTATGGCTTCGTTTGTATCGTCGAAGCCATGAGATTCATATAAATTGCCAAACGTTGCTAGACTGGGTCCATTTATTTCATCAACCCATTCACATGCCCACTCATCATCGTCCTCTTCAAGTGGCTGATAATCTTCACAGATAAAAAGCGTACTATCCCAATCATTATCTAAGTCGTACTCAAAGTAAATGGCTTTGGCACCTTCAGAATATGCAACTGTTAAACCTTGAGCCAAGAGATCTTGTAATACCTCTTGGTAGTCTTTTAATGAAACGAGCTGAATAGCTTTTGCTATATCAGTTCCGCAAAGTTTTGTGCAAATATCAAAATAGCGCTGTTCAATTTCTTGTATAGGAGAAGTTTGTATATCTTTTTGTAGCAGGTCTAAATAATCATAAATATCCATTTGCACCGCTCCGTTCAGTGTAGGGTATACTTATTTTACCATACTTAAACAAATGAATAAGCACAAAAAAAGCAGTACTCAATCCGTACTGCTTTCTTTGTCTTCTTTTTTATTTCCTTTAAACATATGATAATACGTAAATGCTAAGCACCCTGCTCCGGCGAAGGAACAGAAGTACTTTAGGAATTGAATTGGATCGATGATGAAAACCTCCTTAGATTGGGTATGTATATGATATAGCTTGTGCAATAAAAGGAGGTTTATGATACCGATAAGAAAAAATTACCAGATTATAGTTCGTAAGGCTCGCGGAACGCAAGGTGATTTTGTAAATCTTCAATACCTAACGCTTTGTTAAGCGTCTTTTTCATTATATCATATTGATAGATATGGTGAAACTGATTCTTTTTTGGCGTGCTGCAAACAATTGACGCTTCCGCTCCATTTTTATTTGTGAAATGGATTGTCAGTTCTCCAAAATAACGCTGGACAGGTGCACCTTTAACGCCTTTTTCATTTTTGACGTGCTTGATAAATTCAGCACGCTGAATGCGGTGGAGAGGAATCATGGCTACTTGGTTAATTAATAAATGCTCTTCATACATTTCAATTTTTGAAATGGCAACCTGATCAATTCCTTCTGCTGATTTTACTTGCCCAGTAACTGAAACGATAGGCTTATGAACAGTTTGGTCATCCGAGCGTGGATTGGTTTTTAGAAACCAAAGTCTTGCCATTAATGCAAGAACAGCTGCTGCTAAAAAGCTGATGATTAGTAAGTTCATTTCGTTCCCTCCCTTTTCACTTCAAAAAGCATATTACGTGACGTCAAGTAACAATATGATTACAATTTATGTATAGGTTCGACAAGAAAACAAGACAATCCTTCTTTATCCAATAATTTTAGCCACATACGTTAAATAACTATAAAACCCTGCATTATCAACGATAAAATAAAGAAATGGTGCATTTTAAGCAAGAATTTTATGGTAATGTATGGTTAAGTGTTTACATAGGTACTTTCTCATATTTTGATTATGTTACAAATTTTACACATATTTTTGAGTCGTTATCGTGTATAATCACTTTTGTGCAACATGATCACGATATACATAAAGGTGTAAGGAGGCACACATTTTGTCTTTAGGAGTAAAGAAAATTATATTACTTATTTTACTTGTGGTTTGTTTAGGCCTACTTGTCGTGCAGTTTACGAATCGAGGAACAACGCCAACTGCCAAGCAAGCTGAAGAAACGTTAGATAAATTACCAGCGCAAGAAACTGTTAACGAAAAGGTGAAAGGCGATAAAGAAGAGCGTAAATACCGAGTTTACTATATTACAATTGATAAAGTAGAAGATGGACGCTACTATGGAACGACAAAAGAAGGAACTGGTATTTCATTTTTGGAGGCAAAGGTAAACGAACCGCTGCCAAAAGGGCTTGAAAAAGGTGATATCGTCAAAGCGTATTTTGATCTGGAGTTCAGTACAAACGGTATTGTGAAAGTTGAAGAGGTTGATGAAATTCCAGAAGAATAGGGTTTAATAAAAATAAGCTGAATGGCAAACAAGTCGTTTCATTGAAGAGACATAGGGAATAGGCTATTAAGTAAAAGAGGCTGGGACATAAGTAATTCAGCCAATGATAAACCTGAACGATTGAGAGTTTCTCACTTTTAACCGTTCAGGTTTTTTGGTTGATTGTGAAAACAATGTTGGAAACAGGGTGGAATGGAGCGTAGGACACTCGACTCCTGCGGGAAAGAGAGGGAAAACGGAGATCCCGCAGCGCAGCGAGGAAGCTCAGGTTCCTCCCCGCGGAAAGCGAGTGGCCGTAGCGCAATGGAACGAACGTGTTGAGACAAACTAAAGAGATGGGAACAGCTATTGTTCGTCTCTTAGAAGCAATCATTTTGTTATGTCCCAAACTCTTTTCTTTTATCTTATATAAAAACGATTAGTCATGATTAAAATGAAAAGATAGCTATTGATACTTAACCATTCTTGAATAGGAGGGTCAGTCTAAATAAGTTAGAAGGTCTTATATCTCATTAAACATTGCTTGTTTCTTGACTACTAATATGTGGTACTATATAGTGGTAGTTAGCATTACTTATTAGTGGTTTATAAAACATCTTTTATGTAAGAGTTTAATCAAAATAATGTAAAGTACCAATGGAGGGTGAACATTTGGAAAATATTACAGAAATGCTAAAAGGGGTGCTTGAAGGCTGCGTCCTTGAAATTATCAGCCGAGGCGAAACGTACGGATATGAAATTACGCAGCAATTGCGTCAGCTTGGCTTCATTGATGTAGTTGAAGGAACAGTGTATACGATTACTATGAGGCTTGAGAAAAATAAGCTTGTAGACATCGAGAAAAAACCATCCACTATGGGACCACCTCGAAAGTTTTATACACTTAACGCAGCGGGACAAGAGCATCTTGAAGCATTTTGGACGAAATGGGATTTTGTATCAAGCAGAATAAATGAGTTAAAAGTGAAAAGTATAAAGGGAGGTAAATAACATGAATTTCTTTGAGAAAATCATTGGAAGTTTGGATGAAAAAAGAGAATGGCGAGCGATGGAATCTCGTGCAAAAGCACTTCCAACTGAGTATCGAAACGCTTATAAAGCCATTCAAAAATATATGTGGGCAGCTGGTGGTGGTCCAACCGATTGGGAAGGAAACAAACGTATCTTTGGCGGAATTATCGACCTTTTTGAAGAAGGAGCAGCAGAAGGGAAAAAAGTGACGGATCTCACAGGCCAGGACGTAGCTGCTTTTTGCGATGACCTTGTGCAGGATGAGCAAACATGGAAGGATAAATACCGAAAAAGATTGAACGATACCATCGGTCGTGGTGAATAAATATCGTTAAAGTAAAGACGCTTTCGTAAAATAAAGGAATACAAAAACGCTAGGGAAGCACATCCCATCCCAAGCGTTTTTTATTTGTGAATTTCTAGAGTTAATCGGTTAGTTGAGAAGTCTTCTTAAGCTTCTGAACAAGTGAACTCCAACATTCGGGGTTCTTTTTTGAATGAAAATAAACATTATTCACCATATCTATTGTAGTAAAAAAGATAGTTACCTTGACATATTTGATATATGGTAAAATATACAATATAGGTAAGAGATAGAGATTGAAGAGTGAGGAGAGAGAAAATAAAAGTGGGAGTTCTAATTATTGTAGCAGCAGTTATTATTGCTGTAATTATTATTGTGAAATCAACAAGGAGCCAAAAACCAAAGCGATCATTTCTTTATGACCGAGAAGTGCCAAATCACCTCGGTATTCGATATGGGGAAAAAGGAGCTGCACTCGAAGAGAGTTTCGAAAGCTCTTTATCTACTTCATATATTGAACAGGTGAAGGAAAGAGTGGCGAAAGAGCACGAGATGAAGCCTCATGAAATGGAGTGGGCGACCTTTGAGCTTAAGCGCTACTTTGTAATGAACGCTATTATTAAGAATGTACCCATGTTTAGCTCCAAAGTAGATGATGTGTGGCATGAAATGATTATGTTTACGATGGACTATGAGCGATTTACAAAAGAATTTTATAGCCGGTTCTTACACCATCAGCCCAATACGAACAGTGAAGCAAGCTCTGAGCCAGGGAAGCGTGCGTTCTTTGACTGGTTGTACACGCATTTGTTTGATGTAAAAGATAATAGTCGCCTTTTATGGGGGAGGTTTTTCCAATATCCTATTCCGCGTTCTATACTGAAAGATTTTCATCAACTATCCGAAGAAAAGCTAATTGATAAATATTTTACGCCTTCCGACGAATGGGATGAACTTAAGACAGCGCTTATTCGTCAAATGAAAGGTGAAATTAAGCAAGCTGAACATCTAAAGCAAAATGCTAAAAAAGAGCCGTTCTCTAAAAAGTCAAAGAAAGTAACAGAAGCTACGCTATTTCAAGCCTTTATTTTTTATTCCTTATATGCAGCTGAAGACTTTGGCTATTATATGGATATGTTGATGAAGCGGCCGGAAGCATCAGATAGTGGAACATACTCCAGCGGCTATGCTTGTTCCACACCCATGGATGATTACGACCATAAGCACGGACACGGTGGTCATGACAACAATGATTCGTTTTTTGATGGTGGGGGAGATAGCGGAGGGTCAAGTTGTTCGAGTTCAAGCTGTGGCAGCGGATGCGGTAGTTCGTAACGAATTTTTTGAAAAATAACAATATACGTATTGACAGTTTGTTTGTTGTTCGTTAAAATTACATTTTGTGTATGAAATATCTACATTTTTCGACAATACACTCGTCTCATTCGAGAGGCGAGTTTTATTGTGTAAAAGGAGCATATAACGAAATGAAACAATTAACTGTTAAAGACAATATCGTAATTGGTTTCATGCTGTTTGCGCTGTTTTTTGGAGCTGGAAATCTGATTTTCCCTCCTTTTTTAGGGCAGGAAGCAGGAGAAGCATTTTGGCCAGCGATGATTGGCTTTGTTTTAACAGGAGTAGGACTTCCAATACTAGGTGTGATTGCAATTTCCACAGTGGATAATGGAGTTCAAGCACTAAGCGGTAGGGTACACCCGATATTTGGACTTATTTTTACAACCGTATTATATTTGATGATTGGACCATTTATGGGAATTCCACGCGGTGCGAACGTAGCTTATGAGATGGGACTAGCACCATTTTTAGGAGAGAACGTAGGTGGTGTATCTCTAGCGCTTTTTTCAATTGCCTTTTTTGCACTTGTATACTGGCTTAGCTTAAACCCAGCGAAAATCGTAGATCGAATTGGCAGTTTGCTAACGCCATTTTTATTACTGACAATTGCTTTAATTGGTTTTACAGGATTATTCAATCTTGAACCGTCCTTCGGTAACGTAACGGAAAAGTATGAAAGTGCCCCATTTTTTACAGGCTTTATGGAAGGGTATTTAACGATGGATACCATTGCTTCATTAGCGTTTGGAATTGTGGTGATTTCGGCAATTAAAGCCAAAGGTATTACGGCGAGAAAAGCCATTATAAATACGACGATGAAAACAGGTATCATTGCAGGTATTGCCTTATGTAGCGTGTACATACTCATTGGTGTATTAGGAGCGAGAATGGGAAGTGTGTCCACGTTCCAAAACGGAGGAGAGCTTTTAACAGCAGCAGCAGAGCAATTTTACGGAGCTGCGGGTGTTATTTTATTAGGAGCTACTGTAGGGGTTGCTTGCTTTACAACGTGCGTTGGGCTAATTACAGCTTGCGCTCAGTATTTTACAAGTATTCTTCCAAATGTTTCTTATCAGAAAATTGTTACAGTACTAACGATTGGGAGTTTACTGCTAACAAATGTGGGACTTAACCAGATCATTTCTCTATCTGTTCCGATACTGACTATGATTTATCCGCTAACGATCATGCTTGTTGTGCTTTCGTTTTTTCACTCTTATTTTCAAGGGTCAAACGTTATCTATATTAGTACGCTTTTATTGACAGGAATCGTTAGCGTATACGACGGACTTGTACCAGTAGGATTGCCGTCCATATTTGCTTGGTTACCTTTATACACTCAAGGGTTAGGGTGGATTGTACCAGCAGTGATTGGCATTGTGATTGGTTTATTATTTATCCCAAAAACAAAAAATTCTTCTCGTTTAACTTAATTGTCAGAATATTTTGTTCAAATTAAGCTGAAGACATATAAAAAGAGCGAAGGAGAGAATACTACCCCAACGTTCTTTTTATTATTTCAGCCATTCTTTATTTTCTCGTTTGAGTTTGATCGCTAAATCAGCAATAATATTTTCTAAAAGCGAATAACTAAAGTCGAAAAACGAAAATGACAAGAAAATGACAATTAAAAACGAATTCGAAATTCAAATGACATCGAGCCAAAAGTTTGGTATGATTAGAACGGTTTTGAAAAAGAGAGGTTGATAAGATGAACATTTTATGGGATTTTGATGGTACCATTTTCGATACATATCCAACAATAGTAAAAGCATTCAAAAAGCTTGTAAAAGACGATTCCGTTACGGAAGCTGAAATCTTGAAACAAATGAAGATTTCATCGGAAGTTGCGATTAAGCACTTTAATGTGGAAAAATCAGTGTTTGATGAAAATTTCCATGTGCTTGAGCATCAGCTAAGTCCTGAAGACAAGCCGGCATTTCCCCATGTAGAAGACGTACTAAAGTGGGCTGATAAAAACGTGATTGTAACGCATAAATCACGCGAGTCTACTCTTGCTATTTTAGCGTACTTTGGGATGGAGGACTATTTTACAGAAATCATTACAAAAGACGATGGATACAAGCGTAAGCCGGATACAGGAGCTTATGCGTATCTTCACGATAAATATCATCTTGATTTAGTTATTGGTGACCGTGAGTTAGATTTAAAGCCTGCGCGTGAGCTTGGTATTAAAACGTGTGCTTTTCAAAACGATGCGCTTGAAGCAGATTATCATTTAACGTCATACGATCAATTTTTTAACAAAGTTATAGACAAAAACTCGTGATAAGCGATTCGCGAGTTTTTTGTTTTTTATGCATAAATGGAAGCAAAAGTAAGAGGTGGAATGAATTGAATAGGTTACAAAAGACGCTTGGTTTTCTCCTGATTTTAATACTCGCAGTTCTAAGCGGGTGTGGAACAGAAACAAGTGAATCAAGCGAAAAGAAAGCAACGCAGCCGACAGAAGAAGAAACAAATGTAAGTCAGTCCGGAGATGAAAACGAGGTGGAGTCTTCACTGAAGCGTGAAGACGTTATTGGAGTAGCAGCAAAGGTTACGAGAGTAGTGGATGGAGACACAGTCAAAGTAGAACTTTTAAATGGAAAGGAAGAAACGGTACGTCTTATTCTCGTAGACACCCCTGAAACAAAGCATCCGCAGCTAAAGGTTCAACCGTTTGGACCAGAAGCATCTGACTATACAACAGAGCACTTAACAAACCAAGAAGTCACGCTTGAGTTTGATGCAGAAGAGCGCGATCGCTATGGCCGTTTGCTTGCGTACATATGGGTAGACAGCAAGTTGTTTAATGAAGAGCTTGTGGCAAAAGGTTTGGCACGCGTAGCGGTCTTTCCTCCCAATACGAAATATGTGGACGAATTTCGTAAAACGCAGGATCAAGCTCGAAAAAACAAGCTGGGTATCTGGAGCATTGAAAACTATGTAGAAGAAAAAGGCTATAACTCTGAAGTAGCCAGAAGTATAAAAGAAAAAGAAGAAGATGAATCAGCGGAGCTAAACGAGCGCTGTGAAAATAAAATTAAAGGCAACAAAAACTCGAAAATTTATCACGTCCCAACCGGTGCGCATTACGACCAGAAGATGAACAACGTGCAGTGGTTTTGTACGGAAGAAGAAGCAGAGGAAGCTGGATATCGTCAGTCGAAGAATTGATGATTCTAACATTAGATTGTTTTTAGGCTGTTGAGATGAAATTGCTCAGCAGCCTATTTTATGTTCTTTGGAAAATACCAAGACAAAATCCTCCTTTCACCCTCATTTTTCATCGTCTCCGCTAAATAAACGTTGTATGTTATTTCAGCCCACATAGCAGTAGTTGCCCATAGAGTTTTAGTAATCAGGTTCTTCAATTCAAAAGAAGGTCCGACGAAGTGGGCGATTGAAGACGAAGGCTTCGGTGGCGAACAAAGTATCTCATTAAAACGTACATCGACAGGACAAGCAGTGGTTAATATTCAACAAGATTAGTTGTGACACTATGCGGACACGCAGTAGAGTATTGATTTGTAACTTTTCTACATGTGAAACAAGTTCACTGGGGTTTTGATGACTCGTCAAAAGCAGAAGGAACAGATGAAGAAAAATGTCATTCATAATTCTATGCTTTTATGTAACGCTCCATAGACGGATTAACGAAATAAATATCTTTCCTTTTAGTAATATCAAAAAGACGAGTCCTTGTTTTAATCCATTCCTTCTTTAATAAAGGCCTGGCAGCCTGATGGGTAAGTATTGTTAGACTAATCAATATAGTCAAGCTTATAATAAGAAAAGTATAATTTGTAAAGCGATTACAATAATCATTAGAAATAAATAATTGATTCCAAATTAATTTTCAAGTATTGTAAAAAAAACTTAAAGTAAGGGATTCATCATATAGAATCCATATTATATTTTTTTAACTAACTAGGGGCGAAACAAATGAAGGATTCCAAATATATTTCACAACCAGGCTTTGCTGATACTGGGATGATTTTTAAGTTTGTACAAAAAAGCAACGAATTTATTCATACTTTTGTCGAGGGAGAATTACTGTATAGATTGGGAATTAATCGAGAGGATATGGTAGGAAAGACGCTTCATGATTTTTATTGGGATGATATTGAGACTGCCAATTTACTAGATGGTTATTACAAAAAAGCATGGGAAGGACATTACATTGAATATGAAGGTAAATTTAGAGGTATCTATTATGTAACTTATTTAAGACCTTTATTTCATAAGGATAAAGTAGCTGAAGTAGTCGGAACTTGCGTGGACATTACTAACAAAAAGATTATGGAAGAGGACATTCTTCAAAAAGAACAAGAACGAAAATTAATGAATTCCTATGCATTCCAGCGTAGTTTGATTGACCGGTTAGATAGTGGAATTGCACTAACAGATTGCAATAAAAAAATAAGGCTCTTAAATAGGAAATTTTACGAGCTTTTCCAGTTGAAGGGGGAAATTGATTGCTATATTGGGATGCATGCTTCGGATTTACATTACCTTTTTGATAAAGAAATCAAGAAAATTAAGCTCGAAAATACAGAAAAACAAACGAGAACTACGAAAGAAATTAAAATAGATACAGGTATGACACTACGCTACAATTGTTTTCCTTTAAATGAGGAAAATGATTTTGTAGGCTACTTGTGGGAGTTTGAGGATATCACAGAACAAAAAAAAATGGAAAGAGCCATTATTCACGCAAAAGAAGAAGCTGAAAAAGTGAATATGGCTAAATCAAGTTTTTTGTCTAAGATGAGTCATGAACTGCGTACGCCGCTGAATGGAATTCTAGGTTTTGCTCAGTTATTGGAGATGGATGAATCTTTAAATGAACAACAGCGTGATTTTGTACAAGAGATTTTAAATGGAGGAAGCCATTTATTAAGTTTAATTAATGATATTTTAGACGTGTCAAGAATAGAAACAGGAAATTTAAAAATTTCTGTAGAGGAAGTTCATCTTCTAACTGTCATCAAGGAATGTATCAATATTGTACAACCACTGGCTAAGAAGAAGAATATCAGTATTTATAGCCAATTGGATCAATGGGAAGATATGGTCGTTCTTGCTGATCCTATACGTCTTAAACAAATCTTGCTGAACCTACTTGATAATGCTATTAAATACAATCAAGAAAATGGAAAAGTCATCGTTTTCTGTCGTTTACAAGAGAATAAGCAGTACATTCATATCGTAGATACAGGTGTGGGTTTTTCTGTAGAGGAATATACTAAAGTGTTTGTTCCATTTTATCGAATTGAAAGTACAAAAGAAGAAGGTACAGGCATTGGGTTATCTTTAGTTAAACAGCTGGTGAATCTAATGGGAGGGGAGATTAATGTAACAAGCACTAAAGGAACAGGAAGTGAGTTTTGCTTTAGCCTTCCTCTTCCCAATGATTTAAAGACTGTCATACAATGGGGTGAACAAACTGAGTTTCCTCCCACAAATAATAGGAAGGAAGATAACTATCGTTTGCTATATATTGAAGATAACGAATCCAACTTGCACTTAGTAAGTAATATCATTAAATCGCAGCCTTCCTATACGCTCTTATCAGCTCGTACGGGAAAAGAAGGAATAGAAATTGTAGCAAACGAAAAAATAGATTTGGTTCTTCTAGATATTAACCTCCCAGATATTAACGGATATGAAGTATTTGAAATTTTAAAAGCAGGCAAAGAAACCAAAGATATTGCTGTCATCGCTGTAAGTGCAAATGCAATGCCAAAGGATATTCAATATACGTTGGATAAAGGATTTGATAACTATTTAACAAAGCCCATTCATGTACAAGAGTTTTTGACAATCCTAAGTGAAACGCTAAACAATACAATTAATCAAAATATTCCAGATCATAAGATTTTAAGTACAGGACCACATGGCGAGGAAGCCGTCTCAGCAAAAACACTTCGGTTATCTTTGGAAGAGCTAAAAAAAATTAAGAAAAAGAAATATAAGGCTGCTATTGCTATGCATTATACTGGAAGTGATTGGTCAAGGTCTCAATTGGAAGGAATGCAAACGACTTTTGAGAAAATGGGCATCGAGATAGTAGCTATGACAAATGCAGAATTTAAATGGAAAAAGCAAGTAGCTGACATTGAAAGCATTTTAGACAAAAAACCGGATATCCTGGTGAGCATTCCAGTTGATCCAGAATTGACTGCAAACGTATATCAAAAAGCGGCCCAAGCTGGTGTGAAGCTGGTGTTTATGGACAATATACCGAATGGTTTGCAGCATGGGAAAGATTATGTAAGTATTGTTTCTGCTGACAATTATGGAAATGGCATTGAATCGGCCAATATCATGGCTGAGAAGTTAGATAGAAAAGGTAAGGTCGGGATTATCTATCATGAGGCTGATTTTTTTGCAACCAAACAAAGAACGGAAGCATTTGAAAAAACTATAAAGGAAAAGTACCCTAACATTCAAATTGTCGATCGCAGGGGAATTACTGATTCGAATGATGGAGAAAAAGTGGCATCTGCTATGATTGCTGAACATCAGGATTTAAATGGTATTTTTATTGTATGGGATGTACCGGCTGAAGGAGCTTTGAGGGCAACTCGTACTGCAAAAAAAAGCAATTTAGTCATTACGACAATAGATTTGGGTATGAATGTCGCCTTGGAAATTGCACAGGATGGACCTATTAAAGGACTAGGTGCCCAGCTACCATACCAGCAAGGAGTCGCCGAAGCGATTCTAGCAGGGTATGCCCTGCTTGGAAAACAAGCGCCATCTTATGTAGCCGTTCCGTCTCTAAAAGTAATGAAAGAAAATGTAATTGATGCTTGGCAGCTCGTTTATCATGAAGATGCTCCAGATATTATTCAAAGTGTTGCGAAATCAAGAAACGCTAGGGAAAAGGGGGAACAACAAGATGAAAGTATTGATCGCAGACGATGATGTTACCTCAAGAAAATTGTTAAGGTACTTTATTGAGAGTTTATCCAAATATAAAATTGTCGGAGAGGCCGCCAACGGTGAAGAATTGATACACTATGTTACGAAAGAAAAACCGGATCTTGCTTTAGTAGATATCGGAATGCCCTTATTGAATGGGATGGAAGCGGTTAAAGCATGTAAAGAACTTCTCCCGGCTTTACAAGTTATTTTTATTACTGGCCATGATGATTATGCACTTGAGGCATTTAACGTAAAGGCAGTGGACTATATTTTAAAGCCAATTGATAGAAATCGTTTATATAGTGCTTTAGAGAGAGCCTCCCAAGCGTCTATTTCACTAGTTGATAAAGAACATTCATTTAAAAAGGATCTAATGATTAAACAGCAGAAAAATATAATTTTTATTCCATTAGAAGAAATTATCTTTATTGAAAGACTTGATCGGAAATCTGTCATTCATACTAAAAATGGTAAATTCGAGACAAATGAAGCTTTAACTAGCTTGGAAGGTGCCGTTGATTCTAGGTTTATGATATCTCATAGATCTTATATTATAAATGTGGAACTTTTAACAAGAATCGAAGCAACGGGTCAAATGTATAAAGCCTATTTTAAAGATTATAAGGAAACTGCAAGGATTTCCAAGCATAAAGTAGACAATCTGCAAAGGTACAAATTATTATAAAACATGGAGCTCAGCAATAAGTGCTGAGTTTTTTTAATTTGTTGTTTTTTTGTTTATATGGATAAAAACGACGCTTAAAAGGAAATTTAAAGAGTTTGAATCTCAGAAAATGTTGTCTGAATCCAATTAGACAATATTTTTGTATGCGATTACAATTCTGTTATAGAAAAGAACAAGAAAAGAGAGTCGTAAAATGGTGCGAATAATAGATGTAGCAAAAAAAGCAAATGTTTCAACTGCTACAGTGTCAAGAGTACTAAGTAAACCTAACACTGTAACGGAAGAAACGACTGAGAAAGTATTACAAGTAATTAAAGAATTAAACTATCAGCCAAATGCATTAGCTCGCCAGTTAAGAACATTAGAAACCAAAACCATTCTAGTCATTGTACCTGATATAACAAATCCTTTTTTTTCTAAAGTATTAAGAGGAATTGAGTCTGTAGCCGTCATAAACGGATACCAAGTTCTGCTTGGGGATACGGGCAATGATTTGGAAAGAGAAAATGGGTATTTAAACATACTTCTTCAAAAAAAAGCTGATGGAATGGTTTTACTAACGGCGAGAATGAAATCGAAGAACATTGAGGAAATGGCTCTCAAATATCCTGTAGTTTTGGCATGTGAATATATAGAAGGTTCAGCCATCCCCACCGTTTCTATTAATAATATCAGTGGGGCTCAAAAAGCAACAGAATATTTGGTTAAGTTGGGACATAAAAGGATAGGATTTATATCAGGTCCTCTAGATGGAGTGATAGGACAGGATCGATTAAAAGGATTTTATCAGACAATGGCACGATACAACCTGACAGTTGAGTCCATTCTAGTGCAGGAGGGTAATTTTTCTTATGAAAGTGGTTTCAATATAATGAATCAATTTTTGGGTCTTAATCATCCTCCAACAGCCGTGTTTGCAGCAAATGATGAGATGGCATTTGGAGCTATAAATGCTATTTCTTCAAAAGGATTAAGTGTTCCACATGATATTTCCGTAGTAGGATTTGATGATATAAAATTTTCATCTATTTTCAAACCGGCTCTTACAACCATCTCACAGCCAGCTTTTGAGATGGGCACGATGGCAATGAAATTACTTATAAAGTTGATGAATAAGGAAGAAATTGAAAGACATCAATACCTAATGGAAAATCAGCTTATCATACGTGATTCATGCTCAACACATATTTCATAAGGGAATAATAGTTCTTTTGAAAATGTATCTGATGATTTAAATCTTCTTGTTTTTTAAAAAATTAAGATGTAATCGATTACAAATGGATTTTTAGTTTAGATTTCTGATAGGTATAATCGAGTACAAGTACAGATAGTAAAAACACCTTCTTCTTATAATAAATTAAAAAATACAATCTTTGTCTAGAATACTTTGTAATCGATTACATTTATTTTGGTCCAATTATTTCTTATCTAAATTAATTTAGGGAGGTGATGAAATTCCAGTATTAATACACCATATACGCATAAGGAATTTTTAAAGATAGGGGAGAAACCATGAAACTAGGATATCAGACAAATACGTGGGGTGGGGTAGTAGGGCACCCTGCCGGAGTCACTTCGATAAAAGACCTTTATTACCTTGCAAATGGATCAACAGAAGAAGCTTTAAAAGATATTGCAGAAGTTGGATATAAAGGATTTGAAATATTTGACGGAAATCTAATGGAATTTAAAGATAGAAAAGAAGAGTTTAGAGCATTGCTGAACCGTTACTCTTTAGACTTTATTGGAGTTTACACTGGAGGGAATTTTATTTTCCCGGATATTTTGGAAGAGGAATTATTAAAAATTGAAGAGGTTGCAGCTCTTGCTTCTGAACTAGGAGCGCAGCATCTAGTAATTGGCGGAGGAGCTATCCGTACGAATGGTATTTTAGAAAGCGATTACGCTGATTTAGGCGATGCTCTTAATCGAGTAGTAGTAATTGCAGAGAAATATAATCTTATTCCAAGCTATCACCCGCATTTAGGAACAAACGTAGAGGCCCCAGACCAGCTGGACAAGTTAATGGCACTAACAACGATTAATTTATGTCCGGATACAGCGCATATCGAAGCAGGTGGAGGGAATCCGGTAGAAGTAATTAAAAAATATGCAAATCGCATTAAATATATTCATTTCAAAGATTATTATAATGGAGAATTTCTTCCTTTAGGAGAAGGACATCAAAAGTTTGACCAGATGATCCAAGTGCTGAATGAGATTGGGTATGATGAATGGCTTACAGTAGAATTAGATAGCTATAATGATCCGAAAAAAGGAGCAGAAATCAGTTTTAATTTCTTATTAAGTTTTGAAACGGCAAATAAGTCTTAAAATCAAGAAGAAAGTAGCAGAGATAATATATTAGGAACTTGAAGTCTAATTTACCATAACGATATAGCAGATGTTATTTAAAAGATAGTAGATTCGAATAAATAGACTACTTTCATAGGAGGAGAATAAAAATGAAAAAGTTAAACGTAGGTATGATTGGCGGAGGATTTATGGGGAAGGCGCATGCACTTGCTTATGCAGGTATGCCAATGTTTTTTTGGCCAGCACCAGCAATTCCTCAACGACACACAGTCGTTGATGTGACCGAAGAGTTAGCAAAAGATGCAGCAGAACGTTTAGGATTTGAAAACTATTCATCTGATTGGAGAAAGGTAGTAGAAGACCCTGAAATTGATATTATTGATATTGTAACACCAAATGACTCTCATGCAGAGATTGCCATTGCAGCTGCCAAAGCAGGTAAACATATCATTTCAGAAAAACCGTTAGCACGAACTGCAGCAGAAGCAAAAACAATGCTTGACGCAGTAAAAGAAGCAGGTGTTAAACATATGGTCGCATTTAACTATCGCAGAACACCAGCCGTTGCTCTAGCAAAAAAATATATTGAGGAAGGAAGAATCGGAAAGATTTTAAACTTCCGAGGCACATACCTTCAAGACTGGTCTGCGGATCCTAACTCGCCTTTATCATGGCGCTTCCAAAAAGAACGAGCTGGTTCAGGTGCATTAGGTGATATCGGAACACATGTGATTGACTATGCAAGATATCTTGTGGGTGACATTTCAGAGGTAATGGCTATTGCAAAGACATGGATTGGTGAAAGACCGATTCAAAGTGGCGGTGTAGATAAACTTGGAACTGTAAAAGCAGAAGCTGATGTACCAAAAGGTAAAGTTGATGTAGACGATGAGTTTTCAACTTTAATTAAATTTGATAACGGCGCAGTTGGAAGTATTGAAGCGACTCGTAATGCCTGGGGTCGCAACAACTTCTTAACATTTGAAATTCACGGAGAGAAAGGTTCATTATACTTTAACTATGAACGCCGTGATGAGCTTCAAGTATGTTTCTCCGATGATCCAAGTGACAGCCGCGGATTCAGAACGGTTTATACAGGACCTGCACATCCATATGGAGAAGGTCTATGGCCAATCCCAGCATTAGGGATTGGCTACGGGGAAACAAAAATTATTGAAACATATGATTTCCTCAAATCAATCGTTGAAGATACAAGCGTATCACCAGATTTTGAAGACGGTTATCAAATCGCCGTTATTTCAGATGCTATCCTTGAATCAGCTGAAAAAGGTATATGGATTGATCTTACAGAAAATTTAGTGAAAGCTTAAATATTAGTTTAGTAGAGGCTAGTCCTAGTAGACTAGCCTTTATTAGAAATAGAGTTGTTGATTTGTGATTCGGATCAATAGAGACAAGTCAACAAACGGCTATAAAGGTTTTAATTCTCTTTTTAGCTACTACGGAAGTAACAGAAATCATGGAAAATACAGTTTATTAAGGTGGAGAAAGAAATGGAAAAAATAAAAGTTGGAGTTATTGGGACAGGGTTTATTGGACCTACTCATATTGAGGCTATCAGAAGACTCGGTTTTGTAGAAGTAGTTGGATTAGCAGAACATGGTCAGGAAGTAGCAGAAAAAAAAGCGGTTGAACTTGGAATTCCGAAAGCTTATGGGGATTATCGTGACATGTTAAAAGACAGTGATATTCAAGTTGTTCATAACTGTACACCTAATCATCTTCACTTTCAAATTAATAAAGAAATTATTCAAGCAGGTAAACATGTGTTATCGGAAAAACCATTAGCTATGTCTAGTGAAGAGGCTGCCGAGCTATTGAAATTAGCTAAAGAGCACCAGGTCGTACATGGCGTAAACTTTAACTACCGCCAATTTCCGATTGTAAAACAATTAGAAACGATGATCAGAAACGGTGAGTTAGGGAAAGTCAACTTAGTACACGGAAGTTATTTACAAGACTGGTTATTGTTCGAAACAGACTTTAATTGGCGTTTAGCTCCCGAAGTCGGAGGGAAATCACGAGCGGTAGCAGATATCGGTTCTCATTGGTGTGATACAGTTCAATATGTAACAGGTAAAAAAATCGTCGAAGTTTTTGCTGATCTAGCAACTGTTATACCGGTAAGAAAAAAATCTACTTCTCAAGGATCTACTTTTGGGGGACAAAAAGGACAAGAAGAAGCATATGAAGATGTTCCGATTAACACAGAAGACTATGCATCTGTTCTTGTACGTTTTGAAGACGGGGTAAAAGGCTTATTTACTGTGTCTCAAGTAAGTGCAGGGCGAAAAAATAGGCTAAGCTTTGAAATCGCTTGCAGTCAAAATTCTGCTTTTTGGAATCAAGAAGAGCCAGAAAAGCTGTGGATTGGCTATCGAGATCAACCAAATCAAACTCTTCTTGCAGATCCTACTTTATTTAATCCTGAAGCAAAATCGTCCATTCATCATCCGGGGGGCCATAATGAAGGTTGGCCAGACGCATTAAAAAATGGATTGTTGAATTTCTATACCTTTATTCGAGAAGGTAAAAATCCTTTAAGTGATAAAGCCACTTTCGCGACATTTGAAGATGGACATATGTCCATGTGCATTACCGACGCCATTTTAGCAAGTCATGAACAACAAAAATGGATGAAAGTGAAGGTAAAGCAGGAGGTACGTGCATGAAATTAGGGGTGTTTACAGTTCTTTATCAAAATTTACCTTTTGAAGAGATGCTGGACAAACTATGTGAAATGGGTGTAGAGGCCGTTGAATTGGGCACAGGCAATTATCCAGGAAACAGTCATTGTAATCCCGATGAATTACTAGAGAACCCAGAGAAATTAAAAAGATTTCAAGTTGCCCTTACAAGTAGAGGACTTACAATAAGTAGTCTAAGTTGTCATGGCAATTTACTGCACCCAAATAAGATGGTTGCCAAAAAGGCTCATGATGTGTGGAGAAAAACAGTTTTATTAGCTGAACGTTTAGAAGTGCCGGTGATTAATGGATTTTCTGGGTGCCCGGGTGACCACCCAGGTGCCAAAAATCCGAACTGGGTAACCTGTTCTTGGCCGCCGGAATATACGGAAATCCTAGATTGGCAGGGGAATGAAGTAGTCATTCCTTACTGGAAAGAGGAAGTGAAATTTGCAGAGTTACACGGTATCCATCAAATTGCGCTTGAAATGCACCCGGGGTTTGTTGTGTATAACCCTGAAACTCTCTTGAAATTAAGAGAGCATGCTGGGCCAAGTATTGGAGCTAATTTTGATCCAAGCCATTTGATTTGGCAAGGGATTAATCCAGTAGAAGCCATTAAAAAACTTGGTCGAGAAGAGGCTATTTTTCATTTTCATGCAAAAGATACGTATTTGGATCAGGCAAATATTAGTGTTAATGGAGTATTAGATACAAAACATTACAGTGATACTTTGAATCGTTCGTGGACATTTAGATCCGTAGGATATGGGCAAAACGAAAAAGTATGGAAAGATATGGTGAGTGCGCTTCGTGCGGTAGGATATGACTATGTGATATCCATTGAACATGAAGATATGCTAGCTTCGTTAGATGAAGGATTAAGTAAGGCCATCTCTTTATTAAAAGGCGCACAATTTAAAGAACAATTAACTGAAATGTGGTGGGCGTAACAGTATATTTCCTATGTAGTTAATGATAAATACCTGATTGGGTATTTATCATTAACCATTGAAGAGAACCATCTAATGAGTAAATGTGACTATCAGCATTGTTAAATATATAATTTTGAGGTGATTAAAATGAATGCGATTTCAAAAAGAGAGCAAAACACCAAAGGTATTCCATCAGCTATGATTTGGGGCTATATCGCAACTCTAATTTTTATGGTAGGAGATGGTCTCGAACATGGTTGGCTTTCACCGTATCTTATTGAACAGGGCTTAACTGTTCAACAATCTTCTACTCTCTTTGCAGCATACGGAGCTATATTAGCAATCGCCTCCTACTTTTCGGGTGTCCTTACAGAAGCATGGGGACCAAGAAAGGTTATGATAGCAGGCTTGGTTATCTGGTTAATAGGTCAAATTCTTTTTATTGAATATGGTCTAAAAACGCATAATTATGCAGTTATGTTACCGACTTATGCTATTCGAGGATTTGGTTATCCTTTATTTTGCTATTCGTTTTTAGTTTGGATTACCTATCGCAGTCCTGACCGTATTTTAGCTACGGCAATAGGTCTATTTTGGGCAGCATGGAGTGGCGGTCTTTATGTTGTTGGAAGTTATTTTCCAGCTTATATGATTCCGAAAATCGGATATATCGGATTAATGTGGAGTGCGGTCGTATGGGTGTTAATCGGTGGGATAATTGGAGTTGTTGTTGTAAAAGGCCAAGTACATGAACGTGAGGGTAACGGAAAGGAAAAATTGAAAAGTTTACTCAGTGGACTAACTATTTGTATTGAAAAGCCAAAAATCGCAATAGGAGGAGTTGTTCGTATAATAAACTCGACCGGCGTAGGTGCTCTTCCAATCTTTTTCCCTCTATACTTGTCCTCTGAATATGGATACAGTACAGAAGAATGGTTACAAGTATGGGGAACTATGTGGGTGGCCAATATCTCTTTTAACTTAGTCATTCCCTATATCAGTGACAAATGGTTAGGTTGGCGAAAAACAATTATGTGGATTGGCAGTGTCGGTTGCGGTGTAATGACTCTGGTTATGCTTTATACTCCTCAAGTGTTCGGGCATAATTTTTGGGCATTAACTGTGGTAGGCATATTTTTTTGGAATCGTTCTATGTGGTTATGTACCACTCTCTGCTCTAGTAAGTTCACTAGCACCTGAAAAGAAAGGCTCAGCTATGGCTATTGTAAGTTTTGGGGCTGGAATGTCTTACTTTATTGCACCTGCAATTGTAGGAACATTCATTGGTAGCATAGGTGTACACGGAGTCATGTGGATATTTGCTGGTTTGTATTTTGTTAGTGCTATTTTGATGGTATTTATGAAATTACCAGGTGAAGAAAAACAAAACAAGAGCAGTTATTCATCTGCGAAACAAGTCGGTTGAAAGTAAGGACAATCAATATGGCAGACAAGCTTTTATACTGTTTTAACGAAGTACTTAAGTGGTAGATATCATATAACAAACATAATAAAAAAGTCCTTGAAATTCAAATAATTTCATGGATTTTTTTATTTTCCTAATGGACAAGTTAACAGGTAAATTCTTTAGAGATGTTAGCAATGCATGAGGTATTTTATACTCCCAGTTAAAGAATCTCTGCCTAAAGTGTATGAATCGAATGAGATAATTGCAGAAATAAAGTATCCATCGTATTAAGGTTGTTCATATGCAAAATTAATAAATAACTCTTCTTTCTTAGCTCTTCTGCTCTAATTCTTAGTCAGTGATTTCCTCCACATTTAATGAAGCAATTACCTATTTGCTCTTGTAGAGTAAAGCCCTCTTTTTTGATGTGTTTCTTCTATGTACGGAAATGCCGGTATTATAAGCGATGTGAACGAGAAGTACTTAAAAGTAAAATTTAAAATAATTGTAGGGGTTTGCGATTTTATATGAATGGGGATGAGCCGCGGAAATTGAACGGAAGCAAGCCCATTTTGACATCATTGTTAATAATAAATAACAAAATGATGTTTTAAAGATTCACCAAAAGACCGCAAAGTTTCTTTAGAATGTCTGCGGTCTTTTGGTTATTACATTCTTAGGACTATGTTTTATTCAAGATTGGCATGTCTGCCATACATCTTATTGGTATCTAATCCCTTTTTCTCCATGAATCTCAAGATGACGGCATCATAAAAAAGTAAAAGAGTCTGCTCAAATAGTGAGTCGTCTGCATCTTAGGATTAACCTGCTGTAACCGTTTGTTCTTTGATCATTTGTTGCATTTTGGCAGCAGCAGCTTTTATATCAGCTTGTCCAGTAATCCCGCCACCTACAATGACAAGGTCTGGTTGTACTTTGATGACTTCTGGAAGTGTATTTAATTTAATACCACCTGCGATTGCAGTTTTAGCATTTTTTACAACACCTTTGATGGTTTGTAAATCTTCAAAAGAGTTCTTTCCAACTGCTTGAAGATCATAACCAGTATGAACACAAATATAATCAACGCCCATAGCGTCTACTTCTTTTGCACGTCCAGCAAGGTCTTTTACAGCAATCATATCAACAAGGATTTTTTTACCTTGTTTCTTCGCTTCTTCAACAGCACCTTTGATTGACATATCTTCAGCAGCTCCAAGAATAGTGATGATATCTGCACCTGCTTCAGAAGCTTTCATCACTTCATATCCAGCAGCATCCATAATTTTCAGGTCTGCTAATACTTTTAAGTTAGGAAATGCTTCTTTTACTGCCTTTACAGCATGAAGACCTTCATTGATTACAACCGGCGTACCGATTTCAACGATATCAATATATTCCTCTACTTGTTTTACCAGCTCAATTGCTTCTGGGATGTTGACTAAATCTAATGCTAATTGTAATTCCATCTATGTTCCACTCCTCATCATTTTTTTAATGTGTTGCCCAGTAGTAATAATGCCCATTGCTCACTTTCATTTCTCATGGCAACTGTAACCAATGCTCTTGTTAACAATGGTACAATGTTAGTATAGTATGTATATTAAAAATGTGAAAGTACGCACTTTATTTTTACATAGTGTTAAAAAGTATACTATGTTTATTCTATTTATAGAAGTGGAGGTGAAACAAATGTCACGTATGCAGGACAAAATGTTTATAGGTCGCTTATACTACCGAAAGCAAATCCTTCTAAATAATAAAGCTTAATATATGCTTATATTAGGTAGCCACAGTATATCCCCATTATAAACCAATTCGCAAAGGTTTGATAAATGCCTGTGCAAACGAAAAGAGCAAAGAGTCAGCAGTAAGCAAAAATATTACAACGAGTCGTGACCTCAAGGATATTCCTTTATTTATCATGAATCGATAAAACTATTTTTAAAATAATGACTCTAAGGAAATTTTGAAAGATCCTCGTAAATAACGAAGATCTTTTTATTTTCAATCCTCTAACTGAAAACCTCACAACACCATATAGTATATAAAAGTATACTAAGTGAATTTTTAAACATTATATAATAAAAAAGTGCGTACTTTTAATTATTTGTCGTAAATATTATACTAACATCAATGCTGCAACCAATTTTTTTAAGCGACAATTGTTAAGATGAAAAGGCACATATACATTAGGCCTTTTAACAGGGGATTGAAGAATTCTCCTTTGTATTTTGAAAATAAGATCGGATTTAAGATAAATCTAATCTTTATAAACTGTAACAATATAAAATACAGTTGTTAGGTAGAAGTTATACAGCATTATTCAAGATAGATCATCTATTAATGAATGAAGAAAGGATGGTCCACAACGGAATCGAGTATGAGATGATGGCTGCGATTGGCGAAGGATTTGAAGTACTGGAGACAAGTGAGTTTGATTTTGGCTATGAAAAAGTGGCAAGAGAGTATGGAATAACAGTTCAGTCATTCGTTCATGGCTCAGCGACTTAACAGAACGTGCATTTTCTAAAGATGCAAACTTAGAACAAATTAAAGAAACCATTCATTCTTCAGGAGAAGGAAAGTGGAAACGGCCTTGGATCTGCAGGCAGCCACTTCGGTGATCGCCATGTCTCTTTTGATGCGCTACCGTTCTTTAAATCATGACACCTTTACGGGGAAAGTGGTTGCTGCCCTTCGGAATGAGTTTGGTGGACGTGCAGTTGAAAAAAAGCGATTAAGTTAATATGAGATGGATTTTAGTAAACAAGATGATTAAATATTAAAAGAATTCGCAAGGTGAAAAAGGGAGTGAAATCATGAACGTAATGGATGCAAAAAGGTTTCTAGAAAGTTACTTACGTGTTCTCTTTAGAAAAACGAAGACATTAAAATAACTAATGAAATGGAAGTGGGATAGAATAAAATTCCACTTCCTAAAATAATTTTGCATATCAATCAGCCTTTAAATAACAACAAAACTAACTATATTTGATTTATTAGCTAAATAGCACCACCCATCTCTTACCGTAGGAATGGGTGGCTTAGGTCATATGGCTGTTAAAATCGCAAGCGCTATGAGAGCAGAAGTTACCGTACTGTCACAAACCTTAAACAAACAAGAAGACGGTTTAAACTTTGGTGCGAAAGATTATTACGCTACAAACGATCCTCAAACGTACGATGAATTCTGATTTTTATAGGTAATACCTAATTTCTAAAATACTTTTTTAGCCATTTCATCCTTTGATTTCGTGATTAGTAATTCTAATTAACATTAGGGGAGTTTAATTTTGAGAAGAAAACATCATGTTGATAATAAAATAAATTAAGTTGACACTGTATTAGTGTTTTGACTACTATACGTATGTTCACTTTATTGTTAAGTCAGAGAAAACAGGAGAGCAGTGAGATGAAGCAGGTAACGGAATTAACCACTATTGAAATGGTAGACGAGTTTATCACTAGCAATGAACTAAGCTTTTTGTACGTATTTACACCAGAATGTAGTACGTGTCATGCGATATTTCCAAAGCTAAGAGAGGTATTGGAACACTATCCGCAAATTAATTTAGGTCGTGTTGACGCGACACAGGTGGAAGCAGTAGCAGAACGCTTTTTGATTTTAGCAGCCCCAATTTTACTTTTGATGATTAATGGAAAAGAGTATGTGCGAGCTGATCGATTTGTTCGTTTTGAATTATTGGATGAAAAGCTAAGTAGAATTTACAAGATGTACAAGCGGTAATAGTGGATAATGATAAAATCATTTAAAGCAGCCAATAAGTAGGCTGTTTTTTATTTTATAAAAAAGACAATACATTTGACAATTTTCGAATAGGGTCATAGTATAGCACTGAATTTGCGTTAGGGAAAAATATTAGACAAGGGGAAATATATATGTGTGAATCTAAAAAAACTTGTTGAGACAAGGGTTAAAAGGAGACGTGATAAAAATTACTTCTTTGTTATTAGAAGGAACGATGAGGAGAAGGCTGTTGGATTTAGGTTTTGTACCAGGTGCCTTCGTAGAAGTGGTCAAAAAAAGTCCGCTTGGAGATCCGATTGCGTTTCGCGTTAGTCAAACCACCATTGCGCTTAGAAGAGAAGAAAGTAGATTAATTGAGGGGGATTTAGTTCATCATGGGTAGCTTATATCGTATTGCTTTAGCAGGAAACTCAAACACCGGAAAAAGCACGCTATTTAACGCATTGACAGGATTAAGACAGCATACGGGGAACTGGGACGGGAAAACCGTTTCAATGGCAGAGGGAACTTTTACACATAAAGATAAGTCGTACTGTATTTCAAACGGCTAAGCTAATGGGCTGGGTGTAAAGAAAATAACTATTTAAAGAAAAGCAGGTGCTATGTCACCTGTTTTTCTTTAAATTATATGTTAACTTATTTTTATTTTCAGTTTACATAAATGGTGGATTGTTATAAACTATTTTCATAATCTTGGAAAGGAGATGAGGCATTGAAGACGAGTAAAACAAAAGAAATGATGCTGATGGCGATGCTTGCCGTATTAATTGCGGTGAGCGGAATGTTTAAAATTCCGTCACCTTTCGTTGGAACAGAGTTTCAGCTTTCGGCTCCCATTGCTATCGTCATTGCAGCTACGTTTGGGTTTAAACGTTATTTTTGTGCAGGCATTGTAGCAAGTATTATTAGTCTACTATTAGGAACCCATACGCTTATTCATGTTTTAGTTGCCATGATCTTTCGGTTAGTAGCTGGAGGAATCATTGGCTTATTTGGTACGGCTTTAGTCGTTGTTATGGTAGCTGGACCTTTAGGGACAATCGCTGCACGCTACGTATTAGCGGCAATTATGGACGTTGATGTGACGGTTTTGCTGCTTGCTGCTTTGCCAGGGATGGTTTTTACAGCCATTTCATCAGGTATTATGTATCCCATTATAAAAAGAAACACGAGTGTTGATTATCCAAAATTAGACAGACTTATCCCTTGGAATGTGACGTAGTTTTTCAAAAAAGTGCTCATTTCAGATTGCCAATCAATGGGTAAATTGTTTCCGACCAGTTGCCGTTGGAACGTGACAAACGATACGGTTTTAAATACTTGTCTTTCTGATGTTTTAGTATAAAGC
>NZ_JBXDLD010000157.1:0-11488 GCF_056820425.1 Priestia sp. KCTC 13724
TTCGTTTTTCTTTATAAAAGGAAAAATAAGAAAACAGAAAATTCAGTTAAAATTTATGCGACGCTAGTGTTGTTTTATATTTAAAAAAGGAGGTTATGCGTATGGCATTTTGTAAAGAATGCGGAACAAACCAACAAGAAGGAGCGCAGTTTTGTCAAAACTGTGGAGAACCGTTTGAGCAACAGTTAGCTCAGCCCACAGAGCAAACGGTAACCACAAATTCACGACATACACAAAAGTCACCAATGACGAAAAAGAAAAAGGCGTTAATTATCTCAGTTAGTGCTGCTATCGTAGTATTATTCGGTGGGTATCAGTACGGAAAAGCAGCCACTGATAAAGATAAAATAATTGATCGCTTTGAAACGGCTCTTATTGAACAAGATGAAAAAGAGGTTGCTAGTTTTCTAACATCTACAGATCCGAGTTTGAAGATTGGAGAAAAGGATGTCAAAGGCTTTGTAAGCTACTTTAAGAAAAACCCTGATGAACGAAAAGACGTTATTAAGTTTTTAAAGAGACAGTCAGCATCAATGGATGGCTCAGCTGTGAGCGTATTAGGTAATGAGCTAGAAGATAGTCCTATTAGGCTAAATAAAGGTGGTAAAACAGCTCTTATCTTTGATAAGTATTCAGTTCAAGTGGACCCTGTATATGTCGACATTAGCACTAATTACAAAAATACGGAATTATACATAAATGGTAAAAAGATTGATACGGCAACATCGGATGATTTTAAAGGCACATACGGTCCTTATTTGCCTGGTACTTATAAAATTGAAGGTAAATTAAAAGCTGATTTTGTGGACTTAGTAGCTAAAGAAAACGTAGAGCTTACTAATACAGTGGATACAGAAAACGTTAACCTTTCATTAGACGGCTCGGATGTTACGGTGTATACCGGAATTGAAGATGCAGAGATTTCGTCTAACGTATTGATTGATGGAAAAGACGTTGGCGTAGATTTAGCAAAAAAAGATACGTTTGGTCCAGTGCTAACAGAAGGTTCTATGAAGCTACAAGTAAAAGCTAAGCTTCCTTGGGGAGAAGCTACGACTGCTAATCACGCAATTGATGGGTCAGAAGTGTACGTGAACTTTGGCACCGATAAAAAAACACAAGATGCGCTGATTGATACGATTGTGAGTTCAACAAAAGGGTGGTTAAGTGCATACACGGCTCAAGACCCAAGTAAAGCTGTAAATGTAACCGCAAATCACTTAGCAGATTTAAAAGAAAACATTAGCTATGATCAAGATATTAGTCGTCTGTATAAAAACAAGTATATTGGCACGACGTTTAATTTAGATGATATGGATATTCGATATGAAGATGGAGACTGGACGGCTACCGTATATGGGCTTCAAGAATACGAAGAGGCTTATTACTACCAAGGTGACATTCCAGAAATGAGCAAGCAAAATACCTTTATGGAATACACGCTAATTTATGATGAAAAACAAGAAAAGTGGTTAGTTCATAACGCTTCTAGCACATACGGTGAGTTATCGAAAAAAGTGAAAGAAGTCATGGAAGATAAGCCAAAAACGTATCAAACAAGCGCTAGCTCATCATCAAAGAAAGATAGTGAAACAAGCGAAGATGTAGAGACAGCAGAGACTGTGAATGAAAGTTCGGAAGACGAAAGTGAAGAAGGGCAAGCAAACTATTCATCTGACGAAATTGGTTCGTTTATGGCCAACTATATGGATGCAACAATTTCTTCTATTAATAACGAAGATTTCTCTATCGCATCACCTTATATTGACCCCAATGGTCCAAAGTATAAAGAACAAAAAGATTACACAGCGTATCTAAATGAAAAAGGAATTACGGAAGAGCTACATACGTTTGATGTGAAAAACGTAAAAGATCTAGGAGACGGTCTATACGAAGTCTCTACATATGAAGAGTATACAATTTCATATGCTGATGGAACTAGTAAACAAGCAAACTTCAATACGGTTCATCAAGTAAAAGATAGTGACGGAGAACTAGGTGTTTACAAGCTTGTTAAAACGACTGAAACAAATTAAAAGTAGCATAACATCTAGAGGGAGGATTTTATAAATGCAATGTTTAAACTGTGGTCATCATAACGATGGCGGAAAATTTTGCGTAAAGTGTGGAAAAAATTAGAAGCAGTGGCTGCTCAGCAAGCAGCAGCAGGAGTAGAGGCTGTGCCAACTCAGCAGCCAGCTCAACAACAACCAATACCGAACTATTCACAACAACAAGTGCCACAACAACCGAATCAACATGTAGAAAACGCAAAGAAAATTTCAAAACTGTACATCGGTTACTTTATGCAAGGCTTAAAAAACCCAACTGCAACGGCTCAAGGAGTACGTGGAGAACAGTTTATTAATGGTCTTATTACAATGATTCTTTTTGCTATCAGCATACCGCTAATGATTTATCTTGGAATTGATTCCATCTTAGATAAAGTGCTTAATAAATTTTCAGTTCTACTATTGCCTTTGCTAGGCTCAGATTTTATAGATCTAAGAGAAGATTTGAAGAATGTAGTTAAGTTGGATTTCACGGATATTGTTATTATTAATGGACTTATTTCTATGTTATGTATTGGTGCAATTGTTCTTGTAACTTTTGGAGCTGTTAAGCTAGCAAAGGTTAATGTTTCTATTCAAGATGTCTTTGCACGTTTTGGTGCATTTTTAATTGCCCCAACAGCGGTGATGCTTGTGGGTGTAGTATTCGCTTTATTAAAGATTTCACTATTTTCATATATCTTAGGTTTTGGAATCCTAGGATTATTTCTAACAGTAGCATTTACAATTTTAAGCTTTAAGCACAGTGACTCAAATGGCTTAGATAGGGTCTATGGTACGCTACTTACTTATATCGTTATGGCAATTTTACTTGTACTTTTTGGACGACACTTAATTGAAGCCGTTGTTTCTAGTCTGGGTTCTAATATGCAGGATACGTTTGGTGACTGGTAACGCATTAGAGTAAATCGTAGAAAAAGCATCGTGGCTAGACGGTGCTTTTTCATGTGAAGGAGAATAAAAGATGAGTTATTGTAATAATTGCGGTTATAAAATAAATGAAGAACAAACGTTTTGTCCCGAATGCGGAGAAGTTGTGAATCCTTCCAAAACAGCTACTACTGAAAGTGCACCCCCTGTTCAGAAGAAAGTAATGGGATTAAAAGCAAAAGTTATCACAGCTACTGTTGTGGCTTTAGGTGCGATAGCATTTGGAGGGTTCTACATTGTTGATAAAAAGGTTATGTCACCAACTGCCATTTCAGATACATTCATAGAAGCTGTTCAACATAAAGACATCAAAACGGTTAAAAAGTTTGTGAATGAAGGTCAGATTGAATTAAAAGCTAGTGATCAGCAAGTTGAGCAGTTTGTTAAATATGTACATGACAATCCAAAAATGCTGACAGAAATGTCAAAAGGGTTAAAAAAGGATGCAGATGTATATGAAAATCGTGTGCAAATGGCAACAGGTGATGAAGCTACCTCTTCACACGTTCAAATCGAATCTAACGGCAAGAAATGGATCTTATTCGATCATTACACGATTCGTGTTCAGCCTGCGTATGCGGAAGTCACGTCTAACTTGGAAAAAGCAGATGTTTACATTGATAATCAAACAGTAGGTACCATTAAAGATGCAGATGAATCTCAAACAGTAGGTCCATTTTTACCTGGAGAACACGAAATGAAATTGTCTACAAAAGGTGATTATGGAACCGTTGAAATGAAACAAACGATTGAGTCAACGGATAGCGATGAAGAAATAAGTGTTGACTTTGATTGGGGAGATCATTACGTTTCGTTATACTCTGATTACTTTGATGGAACTGTATTCGTAAACGGTAAGAGTACAGGTAAAACGGTTGAAGAGCTTGAATACATTGGTCCGGTTAATTTAGATGGATCAGTGGAAGTACATGCAGAACGAAAATTTGGTTCGAAAACGAAGAAAACACCAGCTATTACTCTTGAAGGTGACATTGTGGAGTATATTGCTGTGCATACGGATATTACTGAGCGTAAGCGTATGGAAAAACAGCTTGAGTTTGAAGCGTTCCACGATGGACTAACGAGGCTTCCGAACCGTGAAATGCTTTACCAAAACTTAAACAACTTGATAGAAAAAGGAACATCAGGGCTTGTGTTGCTTTTTTTAGGCTAATGCTGTCGAATGAGATGAACGTGTCAAGTTTTATATCTTTATAGGAACTTTTGTAGAAAGCATTTCCCTTTTCTGTTAAAACCTTCATAATGAATTTAAACAACTAAATAAACGGAAAAAACGGTGAAGGGAGAAAGAAAGATGAAGGAAAAGAATGAGTTAACGTTAGAGGATTTTATTACAGAGGATCAATTTGATTTAGAGATATATTTAGACTATCTTTTAAAGCAGTCGCGCTATCAGCCACCGGTTGAATCAGTAGGTTGAAAGGGACAGGTTATTAAAAAAGCAGATGAGTAGTAAAGAAAATGGTGAAAAATAGTTATCTACGTCATCATTAGTCTGAATATTTAAAATAAAAGTAGTTTGGTAAAGGAGGCGTTCATTATGACAACTACGTATATCGTTATCTCAGCAGTGAAACAGGAGGGAACGTCTGCCTAAATGTGTGCGTTCCCTTATTATGAAAGGGGAACAAATGGATGAAGTCGGCTATCACCCAAACAATGAAAGAGCACACGAGCTCTACGCATCGCTTGGGTTTACGGATGAAGGAAACCGCTTTGGAAGAGAGATGGCGGTTGTAAAATATATGGAAAGTTAGGAATTAAAAGAGGAGTTGGGTACCCGCCCAGCTCCTTTGCTATTGTTACACATAAATTGAATCAGAAGATTAAACATAAGAAAAAGAGTTTGGGATATAACAAAATGATTGTTTCTAAAAGACGAACACTAGCTGTTCCCATCTCTTTGTTTTGTCTCAACACATTCGTTCCATTGCGCTACGGTCACTCGCTTTCCGCGGGGAGGAACCTGAGCTTCCTCGCTGCGCTGCGGGATCTCACGTTTCCCTCTCTTTCCCGCAGGAGTCGAGTGTCCTACGCTCCATTCCACCCTGTTTCCAACATTGTTTTCACAATCAACCAAAAAACCTGAACGATTAAAAGTTATGAACTCTCAATCGTTCAGGTATAGTAGAGGCTGAACTACTTATGTCTCAGTCTCTTTCTACAGCATAATCGCCGCTAATATAATGAGTCCAAGCGTAACGGCGTTAATACTCATTTTAAATTTGTCGCCTTTTTTAATAGCTAAGAACAGTTCAAATGCGATAATAATTGCCAGGATGACTAGCGCAATCCATAGCGGTAAGTTAAAGAAATAAACGCTTAAAATAATGACGGCGTAAATAATGCTTAAAAACATGCTTTTCTTTGCTTCAGTCATAAGAAAGCTCCTTAGTGGTTATGTATAATAGATATTCCTATTAAAAAATTTACCACCTTTAGAGGGATTATTCAAATTTCTAGAAGAATGTTTAGCTTTCTCCGATGCGCTTTGCCCCGTAATATTTAGGCGCCCAATAGCTATCTGCCTTCATATTTGTCACCGTTACGCCTTTTGATGGTGTGACGTGAACAACATAGTCATTGCCGATATAAATAGCCGGGTTTAAAGTAGAGGCTTTAAAAAAAACGATGTCACCAGGTTGAAGATTATTTTTCTCAACCGGTGTACCGACGTTCCACTGGCTTGATCCGTAGCGAGGTAAGTCAACGTTTAAAGCTTCTTTATATACATACTGTACAAATCCACCTGTATCAAAGCCATCAGGAGTTGTCCCACCGCTTAAATAAGGCACTTCTCCGATATATTTCGTAGCGGTGGATACAACGGGGCCTTCTTTCGGTAAAGATAACCCTTCAAAGCGTCGGACTCCCGCAAACTTAGACGTCCAATAGCTGTTTGACACGTAGTCAATCGCGACGTTTTCACTGCGTTTAGCGTGAATAAATTGACCTCCTCCAATGTAAATGCCAACGTGTGAGATACCTTCGCGGTACGTATTTTGGAAGAAAATCACGTCTCCAACCTGCATATCTTCTTTTGCAATTTCGGTTCCTACTTTCCACTGCTGGTCAGTTGAGCGTGGAAGATAAATATCTTTAGCTTGCTCAAATACATACTGAACAAAACTTGAGCAATCAACGCCTTCTTCAATTGAATCACTGCCAAATACGTAAGGTGTGCCAATGAGTTTAAGTGCCTCTGCAACTAACGGATCTTCTTTTGCGATTTCAGGTGAAGACGTAACACGTTTTGCGGTCACAAATTTAGGTGACCAAAACGAGCTGTTTGCAAAATTTTGTTGAATTACTTTTCCTTTAGAAGGGGAAGGGTAAATCATATCGCCATTGCCTACATAAATCCCTACGCTTGTCACGCTTCCATCTTCTTTTGAGCTAAAGAATACTAAATCACCAGGTGCAATTTCTTCACGAGAAATGGTTTCACCAAGCTGTGATTGCTCTATTAATGTACGTGGAAGTTTAACGTTAATGGCTTGCTTCCAAACATACTGTACGAGGCCTGAACTATCAAACCCTTCTTCAAGGGATTCTCCCCCTGTTGTGTGAGGGGCACCCAGCATTTCTTTCGCTTTTTGCGTAAGTAGTGCCGATGCTGTTTCAGTTGCCTCTACGTGCTCTGGTGATGATGAAAGTGAAGAAAACGGCGTAGCTAAAAGGCCAACGCTAAGTGTTGCAATTAGTAACGGTTTGTATGGTTTCATTTTGGCTATCTCCTTATCATTCTAAATATCTATATTTCTTATCGGAAGAGAATTTAAAAGGATAATAAACTTATCTAATTCTGTGTATAAAATGAGATAAAAGAACTAGTTACCTGAAAAATAAAAAGAAGGTGGGACATAACAAAACAAATTTCCAAAAAGACGAACACGCCCTTTTCTCACTTCTTTACGTTGGCAGAACACGTTCGTTCCATTGCGCTACAGCCACTCGCTTTCCGCGGGGAGGAACCTGAGCTTCCTCGCTGCGCTGCGGGATCTCCGTTTTCCCTTTCTTTCCCGCAGGAGTCGAGTGTCCTACGCTCCTGTTTCCAAACTAGTTTTTCCCAATCAGCAAAAAACCTGAACGATTAAAAGTCAGGAACTCTCAACTGTTCAGGTTTATCATTTGCTGGATTACTTATGTCTCAGCCTCTTTTTTTAGACTTTGAATCGTTGAATTGATTCTTGGAGTTCCTGTGCAAGACTTGCTAGAGCAGTAGAGGAAGCTGTTATTTCTTCCATCGAAGCAAGCTGCTCTTCCGTTGCAGCAGCTGCATTTTGTGTACTGCTTGCTGCTTCTTCGGCGACGCCGTTTACTTCAAAAACAGCTTGCGTTACTTGAGCGGTACCAATCGATAGTTCTTCTACCGTTGCGGTCACTTCTTTAATTTGAGCCGCTAAATCCGTTACCGTCTTGTTAATTGTTGCAAACGACGTACCGGCTTTTGTTGTTACGTCCATTCCTTCTTTTACTTCTGCCAAAGCGGAGTCAATTGACTCTGTAGTTTGCTTCGTTTCATTCTGGATAAGCGTAACAAGCGCTGCAATTTGCTCGGCTGATTGAGCTGACTGTTCAGCTAATTTACGCACTTCAGCAGCAACAACTGCAAACCCTTTCCCATGCTCACCAGCACGAGCAGCTTCAATTGCTGCATTTAGCGCCAGGAGATTTGTCTGGCCCGCAATATTTGTAATCACTTCGTTAATACGCTCAATTTCGTTTGAGCGCTCGGCTAAGCTTTGAAACACGGTTGATAAGCCAATGACCGTATCGTTAATAGAGTTCATTTGTGTATTAACCGTTTGAATGGCTGTGCTACCTTCTGCAGATAAATGAGATGCTTCTTTAGCTGTTGTAGCTGCTTTGTCGATATGGTCATATACAACGCTTGAGGACATTGCCATATTCTCAATAACTGCCATTGACTTTTCAACAGAGCCGGCTTGTTGCGTTGCACCATCAGCTAATTCTTGCATCACGCTTGAAATATGCTGACTTGCCGCCGTGCTTTGCTGAGCGCTGGCGCTAAGCTGCTGTGAAGAGGCTGCGACCTGCTCAGACGTCATATTGGTAGTTTGAATGACGCGTCGAGTATTCTGAATTAAATCTGTGAACGCATTTGTCAAAACTCCAATTTCATCCTTTGATTTGTAAGTGCTTTTGACAGTGAAATCACCGTCAGCTGCTTGTAAGGCTAACGTGCGCAGTTCTCGAATTGGTTGTGCAATTAAGCGACCAATAAAGGTGCCAATAGTTATTAATAAAAGAAGCGCTACACCTGCTACAATCATTGTTAAATTTGTTGCTTCTTTAGCATCTTGTTGGTTTTGTTTATAGATAACTTCGGCTTGCTGTGTATTTAATTCTTGAAGCGTTGCCAAATAGCGATTCGCAAAACTACGAACAGGGGCGACTTCGCTTGTATATAATTCATATGCTTCGTCCTTTTTATTTGCGGTTGCTAACTCAATTGTCTGATTGCGTAAGTCTCGCAATTCATCAAGCTTATCTTCATAGGATGCCAGTGCTTTTTCTTGCTCTGGTAACATCTTAATTTTTTTGAGTTTTTCTAAGTTTTTGTCCTGTGTACGAAGGATACTAGTAATCTGAGTGTTCAGCTCTCCGTTACGTCGTGGTTCCTTTGTAATCATCATTTCTAAAACAAACGTATCTAGCGCGCGGTTGTTGGTCTGAATCTGTTGAACAAGGCTGTTTGGAATTAATTGTTCCGTATACATAATCTCAGATCCACGAGTAGTGAATTGGGTGGATAGGTAGCCAATCGTTCCAACAATGATGAGAGAAATAGAGGCTATGGTAAGTAAAATGAAAAATTTCAATGAAAGCTTTAAATTACGAAGAATATTCATCCGTTTTCTCCTTTGAAAATAAAATTAAATGCATATTGTAGCTACTACATATATCGGACTATTTGCCTAAAAATTTAGAGTCATAAAAAATTGTCTGGATAAATAAAAAAGCCATCTGCAAAAGCGGGTGGCCATTATGCTTTGAAATGTCGAATGGACTCCTGGAGTTCTTCAGCCAACTCTGCAAGAGAGTTAGCTGAAGCTGTAATCTCTTCCATTGAAGCGAGCTGTTTTTGCGTGGCAGCGGATGCATTTTGCGAGCTGCCAGCCGCTTGTTCGGATACGGCTTTCACTTGGGTGATGGAATTTGTTACTGCGGTAGTTCCGTTTGATACTTCCTCGATGGTTGCCGTTACTTCTTGAATTTGAGCCGCTAAGCCCATAATTGCATCATTAATCGTGGCAAACGATGTGCCTGCTTCAATCGCGATACTCATTCAGTATATTTACTATATCGGTAGAGAAAGAGAAGTGTTTAAAAGGTGGTTGAAAAATGTCGCATTCTTTGCGAATCGACTATATGCGAAGTGAAGATAGAGGGAAAATATATTTTTCCTTTTCATAGATTATAGACTGGGTTCTAAAGTTAAATAGAAGTAACATACAGTAGCAAATAAGGAACAAACATAGAAAAGAGTAAAGTCCCTTACCTGTGTAAAGGTAGGGGACTAGCTTCCTGAATTTATTGTTTGTTTGCATAATAACCTAAAATGACGTTTCGATAATGATGGAGGCTAGGATAATCGTCAAAGTTTGAAAGCATTCCTTGAATAACAGGAATTCGCGGCTTTTCTTTCATTATTTCTTCCTTAATCACTTGAAGCGTTACGAATAGCTCTTCTTCGTCTAGCTTTTGAATTTCTTCTTCTAAATTGGCTACAATTTTTTCAAGGTTTGTTTCATTATCAAAAAGGAAGCGAGATAATAGTTCGTTTGCTTTGTCATTCGTGAGTAGGGGAGTATCGTTATGAATATCCTTTACGATGCTGTCCATTCTGTTCAAAATGAAATTTGCAAGTTTTGTTAGATCTATGTCTTCATTTGACAGCAAGATGACGCGCATATATGAATGAATCATTCCGTCAATTAGAAACGTTAAGTCCCACGAATACTTTTCTACGTCTGGACCATAGATTGCTAACATGCTTTGACGATAATAGCGGTGCGCTTCCATTTGTTTTTCAAACAGTAGCTTCTTAACCGTTTCATTTTGCGGAATAGCTTGTTCTTTGGCAAGCATAATGAAAAATTCGCGGTGGTTAATAAAGTGTGAAAACCATGCGGCCTGCTGGTGAATAAACTTTTCCCGAGGGCTCTGATTGGTCGCTGTTTGTTTATCGAATGCTTCGCTAATTATGGCAAATTGATGCTGCAAGATCGCTAATAATAAATCATCTTTGGATTTAAAATGTAAATAAAACGACCCTTTTGAAATGCCGCTTTCCGTTGCAATCTCTTGAACCGAGGTTGCCGAAAACCCCTTGTTTGCAAATAGCTTCATTCCAGCTTCAATAATTTGTGTATTCTTCTCAGTCATGAAAGAACCCTCCTTAAACACTTAGTTTCCCCGTATTTTAAGAGACCAAAACCTCTTAATTCGTTATGGTATCTTTTCGTTCCTTATCAAAATAGTTGACAGATAATCACTAGGACAATTATAGTTGATTTTGTGCTGACTGACCAGTCAGTTTAAAATTATACCGAATGCATAACACTTAAGCAAAAAGGAAGGTGCTAGTTATTGAAGGGGTTAGTTAATTTCGTTTTAAAGAATAAGTTAGCCGTATGGTTATTAACGATTATTGTCACCGTATCGGGTATTTATGCTGGAACAAGAATGAAAATGGAAAGCATACCTGATATTTCTGTTCCGTACCTAATCGTGATGGACGTGTATCCAGGAGCGACGGCAGAACAGGTTATGGAAGACATATCAAGACCAATGGAACAAAATATCGAAGGCTTAGAAGATGTGAAGGCTGTTTACTCAAACTCATCTGCCAACGTATCTCAGGTTCAAATCGAATATGAGTACGGTGTGGATATGGATGAGAAAAAGCGTGAGCTAGAAGCGGCGCTTGATAACGTCACGCTGCCGGAAGACGCGGAAGAGCCATCGGTTATGGCAATCAGCATGAACATGATGCCAGTTGTTGCGTTATCCATCAGCAGCGATAAGGAAGACATTGTTGAGTTATCTTCAACAGTACAAGACATGGTTCTTCCTAAAATTGAAAACATCGACGGCGTAGCAGGCGCAACGCTCACAGGTCAACATATTGAAGAGGTAAACCTTGTCTACAATCAAGACAAAATGAAAGAGCTTGGCTTAACAGAAGACAAAGTCAAAGAAATGGTTCAAGCAAGCGATATGTCACTATCACTCGGCTTAAAAGAATTTGAAACAGGGAAAGAAGCTGTTTCACTCGATGGTGATATCACAACGATTGAAGACTTAAAAGACGTGTTAATTCCAGTTACACCAACTGCTCAAAACCAAAGTCCGTTTGTGAAGCTAGGATATAAGTTTGATTTTAATTTCCGACGTGCTTATTTTTAAAAAAATGCGTCCATACTGTTCCTAAGATA
>NZ_JBXDLD010000158.1:0-20610 GCF_056820425.1 Priestia sp. KCTC 13724
AATGACTCACCTAGAAAAGTTATTGATCGATTGTGCATTCGATTGTAAAAGATAAATTCAACTTATATATCTAAATGAACCACATTTTTATCCTCTCAAACTACTTATATTAAATTCCCATTTTTTTATTTGAATTTTTAGAAAAATATAAAGCTTATTTTATCTCAATCACTAAGATTAACCAGAGAGTAGGGACCACATACGTAGAACTTTATAGGTAATAGAAATGTTAATTAAAATGTAAGCGATTACTATATTTTAATAGAAGAGAGGAAATCATAAATGGAAAGTCCTTCTTTAAAACGAAAGGTTTTCGGCTCCATATTATCAGCAGCGTTAATTAGTTATTTGTTTACCCCGGTTGGTCATGCCGAAGAGGAAGAACAAGCTAAAGGGCAAAAAGAAAAAAATAAGCCAATGTGGACTCAAGTGTGGGGAGACGAGTTTGACGATGGAAAGATTGATCCTACGAAATGGACGTTTGATTTAACAAACGGTGCTTCTGTGGGCATACCTGGGTGGGGGAACAATGAGCTCCAGTATTACACCAATCGTTCAAAAAATGTTCGAGAAGAAGGTGGTAATCTTGTCATTCAAGCTCATAAAGAAAGCTACCAAGGCTTTGACTACACATCTGCTCGTGTAAAGACGAAAGGGTTGTTCAGCAAGAAATACGGGAAGTTTGAAATCCGTGCTAGCGCCCCAACAGGTAAAGGCTATTGGCCTGCCGTTTGGATGCTTCCGGAGCATAATCGTTACGGAGGCTGGGCAGCTTCGGGTGAAATTGATATTATGGAAGGCTGGGGTAGCAGGCCAAATACTATTGCGGGCACCATTCACTATGGTCAGCAGTGGCCAAACAATACGTATAGCGGTGAAGAATACACATTTAAAGATGGAAGCACAATTGAAGATTTCCACACATATGCCGTTGAATGGGAGCCTGGTGAAATCCGATGGTACGTGGACGGTGAGCTCTATAGCGTGCAAAACGATTGGTACAGTCAAAGTGATGGACAGCCAGATACCAATGCTTATCCAGCGCCGTTTGACGAAGAATTTCATCTCATTATGAATCTAGCAGTTGGTGGGAATTTTGATGGGAATCCAACGGCAGAGACCCAGTTCCCAAAAGAAATGAAAATTGACTATGTAAGAGTCTATGAGTTAACGGGCAGAGAGTACCGTGAGCCAACTCCTCCAGTCATTCCAAAAGAAGAATATTTGTCAGGTGCTAAGCTTCCTCAAGCAGACGGAAACTTAGTTTATAACAATCAGTTTACAGAAACAAAAGCAGGTGACCCTGGCATGGGAATTGAAGGTACTGCTAACTGGTCCCTTCATAAAGAGCCGGATGGAGATGCAGTTTTATCAGTAGAAGAATTAAACAATAGCCGCTTTTTAAAGGTAAATATACTTCGTCCTGGAGGTCAGCTTTACTCGGTGCAGCCTCAGTCTATTGTGTCACTAGCGAAAGGCCGCTTTTATAAGCTAACGTTTGATGCTAAAACGGAAGTAGCTAGAAGCATGAAGGTACAAGTAACAGGAGGAGCATCAGTTGGATACGCAGGATATTCACCAGCTTTAAATGCTCAGCTGACAAACCAAGTACAAAGCTATGAAGTTTTGTTCCAAATGAAAAAAGAATCCGATAATGCAGCGCGCGTTGAGTTTAATCTTGGAACAAACGACCAGCCTGTATGGATTGGAAACGCAAAGCTTGTAGAGGTTGAAGGAATTCCGTTTAATGACGATATTCCAAAGGTTCCTTTAAGTGATGGAAATCGAGTATACAACGGTACATTTAGCGTGGGAGAAGCAGATGGAATGAGCTATTGGCACGTTGTACAAGCGAGAAAAATAAACGCTTTAGCAACCGTTGACCCTAATGAACGCCAGCTTCATATTGATGTGAAAACAAGCAGCAAATATGCAGATGATTTGAAGTTACTTCAAAAAGGTATCTTCCTGAATGCAGGACAAGGGTATGAATTAAGCTTTGATGCAAGTATTCAACCAAAAGGTGATATGTTTGTTGCGCTGACAGACGAAGATGGAAACGTGTATGAGAAGCAGAAAGTAAAAGTATCTTCCAGAATACAGAAATATCACTTCGCTTTTAAAAATTTACAGCTACCTCATGACGATAAAAATGCTCAGCTTGTCTTTTACTTAGGAGATGTAAAAAAGAGTATAACAATTGACAACATTCATTTACGTTAAGAGGACTCTTCAATTAAAAGAAAGGCTAGGTATAAGCAGGCTTTCTTTTTTTTATTTAATGATGCTATAGTTAACGATAGATTGAAAAGGCATTCATGGGAATGAAGAGGTGAAGTGCATGAGGTTTTTAAATCATTCTTTAGCTCAAGAAATTGTGAATCGAACGACGAACATTATTCACCGCAACATCAACGTGATGAATGAAAAAGGCGTCATTATCGGATCAGGTGATCATCATCGAATTGATTCTATTCACGAAGGTGCTGTGCGAGTAATTGAAACACAAAAAAGCTTTGAAATTACTAGCTCTGAGTTAACGCAGTTTCACGGAGTGAAAGCAGGCATTAATTTGCCCATTACCTTTCATGGTGAGGTCGTTGGTGTGATTGGTATTACAGGTGAACCAGAGGAAGTACGGAACTACGGAGAGCTTGTGAAAATGGCTGCTGAAATGATTTTACAGCAAGCGGTGTTAGTAGATGAAATTCAATGGGATGAGCGGTTGAAAGAAGAGTTAACGAGTCAATTGCTTCACGGAATGGACAAGCTAGATTCCTTTTACTTTGAACGAGTAGAACGTCTTGGCATTCAGTTGGACCTCCCGCGCATAGCGGTAATTTTAAAAATGGAGAATCATTCAAACGGCTATAAGTGGTTGCGAGGAAAGCTCGAAAAAGATGACTTGTACATTGTTCAGCCTACTCATATTGTGGTGCTGAAAAGAATTGATATGACGCATGAAAAAGAAGACGGTACTTTTAATCAAATTAAAAGTTGGGTTCAACATAATCAGCTAGAAGGTAAGGTGGCGATTGGAAGGTTCATTCCGTCAATAGAAGGATTGGCGATATCTTATCAAGAAGCGCTCTATACGTTAAAAGTGGGTGAGAAATTACACCCTGATCAATTACTTTACCGCTATGAACACTATAAGCTAGCTGTTTTTTTAGCTGAAGCGAAAGAATTTGGCGTAAAAGGCGAGTTAAGTCAGTCAGTTGAAGAGCTAAAAGACTATGATGAAAAAGGCGATTTGTTAGAAACGCTAAGCGTATATGTTGAAGAAAATGGAGATGTAAATAAAGCAGCAGGTAGGCTGTTTATCCACCGAAATACGCTCAGGTATCGCTTAGAGCGCATTTCTGAGCTGACGAATAAAGACCCTCGTAAACTCAGTGACTTGGTTGAGCTGTACGTTGCGATACTACAGTATAAAATTCAATAAAATTGTTCCGATGCACAAAAAGGCTTGAAAAAGACAGGCCTTTTTTTGGTTTCATGAACAATGCAGTTAGTTTAGAAAACGCTTACACTTAACTTATAACATTCAAGGGGGAACGGGAAATGGATGCTACTATTGAAGTAAGCGCTTTAGGCGCAGTGGTTGCGCTTGTTGTTGCAATTGTATTGATCTTAAAGAAAGTATCTCCTGCCTATGGAATGATTGCCGGTGCTTTAATTGGTGGTCTAGTAGGAGGAGTGGATATAACGAATACCGTGGCGCTTATGATGGAAGGAGCGCAAGGGATTATACCTGCCGTACTAAGAATATTAGCTGCAGGTATATTAGCAGGTGTGCTCATCGAATCAGGAGCAGCTGCTGTTATTGCAGAAACAATTGTAAAAAAACTAGGAGAAGCGAGAGCACTGCTTGCGCTGGCGCTTGCAACAATGATTTTAACTACAGTTGGTGTATTTGTTGACGTAGCGGTTATTACAGTGGCACCAATTGCGCTTGCAATTGCTCAAAAAGCCAATCTGTCAAAACCGGCGATTTTATTAGCAATGATTGGAGGCGGGAAAGCTGGGAACATTATGTCGCCAAACCCCAATGCTATCGCAGCTTCAGATGCTTTTAATGTTCCGCTCACATCCATTATGGCAGCGGGTATAATCCCAGCAGCTTTTGGAATTGTTGTGACGTATCTTATTGCCAAAAAGCTTGTGAAAAAAGGGGCTCCTGTACAGCTTGCCGAAATAGAAGTAAATAATGCAGATAAGCTACCGGCATTTTTACCAGCTATTATTGCGCCGCTTGTGACGATTGTTTTACTATCACTGCGACCGCTGTTTAACATTAATATTGATCCAATGATTGCTTTGCCAATTGGAGGAATTGTCGGTGCAATTGTCATGGGAAGAGGCAAAAAGCTGAATGACTATGCTGTTTCAGGGTTAGGAAAAATGACGGGTGTGGCCATTATGCTCCTAGGAACGGGTACGCTGGCTGGAATTATCGCCAATTCAGGCTTAAAAGATGTATTGATTGAAGGACTAAGTGCGCTCGGCTTACCAGGCTATGTGCTGGCGCCAGCATCAGGAATCTTCATGTCTGCTGCGACTGCTTCAACAACTGCAGGAACAGCGGTTGCCAGTCAGGTGTTTAGCTCCACGATTTTAGAGATGGGCGTTTCAGCGCTTGCCGGAGCAGCTATGGTACACGCAGGTGCGACGGTTTTAGATCATTTACCGCACGGTAGCTTTTTCCACGCAACGGGGGGAAGCGTTCATATGGAAATTAAAGAACGACTTAAGCTTATTCCATATGAGTCAGCAGTTGGTTTAACGCTAGCGATTTTATCGACGCTCATTTACGGTGTGTTCAAGCTATTTAGCTAATATTAAAGTGTAGGGAGAGAACGTAATGAAGATTGTCATTGCTCCGGATTCATTTAAAGAAAGCTTATCATCTTTAGAGGTAGCTGAAGCAGTTGAAAAAGGCTTTAAGCAAGTACTGCCACAAGCAAACTATGTAAAAGTACCGATGGCTGACGGAGGAGAAGGGACGGTTCAGTCCCTGGTTGACGCAACGGATGGAGAGATTATCTCAAAAACGGTTACGGGTCCTTTAGGTGAGCCGGTTGAAGCTTTCTTTGGCATTCTGGGAACGAAGAGAACAGCCGTCATTGAAATGGCAGCCGCGTCTGGATTGCACCTCGTACCCCCTGCTAAGCGAAATCCGCTTATGACAACAACCAAAGGTACAGGTGAGCTCATTTCAGCAGCGCTAGATTACGGCGTAAACCATATTATTATCGGGATTGGTGGAAGTGCCACAAACGATGGAGGCGCTGGAATGGCCAAAGCGCTTGGTGCACAGTTACTAGATGCGGAAGGAAACGAAATTCTAGATGGTGGCGGAGCACTCGGAAACTTAGCTTTTATTAATCTATCAACGCTAGATTCGCGTCTTCAGCACGTCAAAATTGAAGTAGCGTGTGATGTTGATAATCCTCTTACCGGAGAGCGAGGAGCATCTGCCATCTTCGGTCCACAAAAAGGAGCAACGCCAGAGATGGTTGCGCTTTTGGATCGAAATTTACGACACTACGCAGCCGTTCTTGAACGAGACCTTGGTCAAAAGATTGATGACGTGCCAGGAGCTGGTGCAGCAGGGGGATTAGGTGCAGGGCTGCTTGCTTTCTTACAAGCGGAATTGAAAAGGGGCGTCGACATCGTCATTGAAGCAACAAATCTATTAGAAGCCGTTCGTGATGCGGACGTAGTCATCACAGGAGAAGGAAAAATTGACGGGCAAACCATTTATGGTAAAACTCCCATTGGCGTAGCAAAAACAGCCAAAAAGCATGGCATTCCGGTCATTGGAATTGCTGGGAACATCGGAGCTGACAGCCATGTCGTTTATGAGCATGGTATCGATGCGTTATTTAGTATTGTGCCAGGAGTGACGACGTTAGAAAATGCTTTTGCGAATGCCAGCGACTATGTGGAAAAAACGGCGATGAACGTTGCGGCCGTTTGGAAAATGAACAAATAAACCGAGAGCCTAGCGACATGTTAGGCTTTTTTTAAGCGGATTTTGCATTTATAATAGATTCAACTTAACGTAAAGGAGAGAGCCAAATGGATAAAGTGAACGAGTTAACGTGTGAAAAGAGATCCTACTCGAAAGAATTCACGCTGCACCAGCACGAATTTGGACAGTTTCTTTTTCCACTGCAAGGCTCTCTTGATATGGAAATGGCGTTTCAAGAAGTAACGCTTAGCCCGGATCAATGCTTTTACCTGCCTCCGGGACTGAATCATAACTATCGCTCCAGAGACCGAAATGAATTTTTAATCTTAGATATTCCAACGCAGTACCTGCCAAACGGTACAAACAGCATGTATATGACGCTTGATAGTCAGTGGTCAGCTATTCGGTATTTATTGTTAGAAGAAGCGAAAAAACCTGCTGATTATTCTGCTTTAGTTGATTTAACGAGGTATGTGACTAAAAAGCTGCAAACGTCCAATCCTCCTTCAATTGATTACATTCATCAGCACTTTAAGGAGCCACTCAACCTGGAAACCCTCGCAGCAATTGAGCATTATCATCCTGTTTACTATTCGACATGGTTTAAAAAGCAAACGGGAAAAAGCGTGAAGGAGTATTTATCGAAACTTCGTTTAGATGAAGCGAAGCGTTTATTGCTATCAACAGGATGGTCGATGTCCAGGATTAGTGAAGAGATTGGTTTTGCTAACTCCTCTTCCTTTACAAGATGGTTTGTCAGCCATGAAAGCGTGTCACCGCAAAAATATCGAATTCTTAATAATAGATAAAAAGAAGATTAAACTTGGTAAAGAAAATGAATAGGGAATTCTTTATCATAAGGGTAATCGTTCTTTTTATCTTTTTATTGAGGTGAATCATTGTGAAAGCAGCTCCTTTTTTCATTTTACTAGCAGGGATTCTATGGGGCACAACAGGTACTACCCAGGCGCTAGCACCGGACTCCGCACACCCAATTGCTATTGGCGCAACAAGGCTTGCAGTAGGCGGTGTGTTTCTATTACTACTTCTGCTGATTAGAAAAGATTTACGTCTAAAAGGATGGCCGCTAAAAGCCACTCTTGTCGCAGCTCTTAGTATGGCATGCTATCAGCCGCTGTTCTTTTCAGCAGTTTCCATCACAGGCGTTGCGGTTGGCACAGTTGTGGCCATCGGGAGTGCACCTGTTTTATCTGGGCTTATTGAATGGTTTTATTCAAACAAGCGGCCAAGCATCATCTGGTGGTGCTCTACGTTTTTATCTATCTTAGGCTGCGTGCTGTTATTTCTGAACAAAGAATCGGCAAGCCTAAATATAACGGGAATTTTCATGGCGCTTGGAGCAGGCCTATCCTTTGCTTGCTACACCCTTGCAAGCAGAGGGTTAGTGGAAAAGTATTCGTCACTATCAGCCGTTGCGGTTGTCTTTATTTTAAGCGCGCTTTTTTTATCACCACTCCTATTTTTATTTGATATGTCGTGGTTTACAAGCTTGAGAGGTATTGGTGTAAGCCTTCAGCTTGGCGTTATGGCCACAGGGCTTGCTTATTTTCTATTTGCCAAAGGGCTTGCACACGTTTCATCTTCAACCGCAGTTACTCTAGCGTTAGCAGAGCCGCTAACTGCAACGATGCTTGGCGTTTTAGTTGTAGGAGAAAAGCTGACGATGACGTCTTGGAGCGGAATTAGCTTGTTGTTAATAGGAATTGGGATCCTGATTTGGTCAACACGTGATGTAAGCAGAAAATCTGAAATGGTCACAATCGAAAAATAATAAAAAGGTGGTTCAAGCTAAATGGCAAACATTGAAGACTTTTTAAATTTAGATTTACGCGTTGGTACAATTCTTGACGCCAAACCGTTTCCAGAGGCCAAAAAGCCGGCGATTAAGCTTGAAGTTGATTTTGGAGAAGAAATCGGAGTGAAGCAGTCATCTGCGCAAATTACGCATCGCTATGAGCCAACCGAACTTCTGAATCGTCAAGTCGTCGCGGTTGTAAACTTTCCGCCAATGCGAATTGCAGGATTTAAATCAGAAGTGCTCGTTTTAGGTGGCGTTCCAGGAGAAGGAGATGTAGTGCTGCTACAGCCGGATGAAAAGTTGCCAAATGGAACGAAGATTTCATGAATAAGAAAAGACAAGCTGAAGGTAGCTTGTCTTTTTACAGCTTTCTTTTATGGCTTAACGAGCTGCATCAATAGCTGTCGCTCATATAGATTTGAATCAATTACGTCAAAGCCGACGAAGTCTTGATAATCAGCGTCTGCAAAGCAAAATTTAATTCCGTTAAAAACAAATGTTGCATGAACCTCTTGAGGTGATAGGTAAAATGAGAACATCTCATCATGCATTGTATAGATATGTTCAGCACCAGAAAGTGGCGCTATCTTCTCTGCAAGCATTCCGAAAAGCTCAATGCCAACAATTCGGCCCTCACTATCAATATCAAGCTGTAAACTAGGATTTACTTCTAATTCTTCCGTTTCTTGAATTTGATAAGAAGCCGAAGCGGGGAAGAGATAAAGGTAAGCTAACTTTGCGTCAGTATCATATGTAATTCTAGCGTCCATGTCTATTTCTCCCATCTATTCTCTGTGTTTATTATTGGTATAAAGGTCGGCTGATGAAAGCCACTCAACAAACTGATGATGCGGATAATACGTCTTGCCTTTCAGCTCAATTTTAGGAGCATCTGGGTACTTGCTTAATAGTTCCTGCATCTCTTCTCTCGTTAAGCTAAAGTGATAGTGAAGATCACGTTCTTTAATTAAATAAGGGTAAGTCGTTTTCTCTTTGGGTTTACCAAAGTTTTTTAAACCATCTCCAATAAAATAACCAAAGGCGGCTAGCCCGATAGCAAGCCAGAAAAAGCTGATATCCATGGTTTTCAACCTTCCTATTTCTTTAGTGATTTACAACCACTTTTTGTTTTTTATTACGCTACTGAACCACTGCTACTGGGTGCTCGGATCAGCGCTTGGCAGTATTTTTGGCTCGTTTATTACGTTCAGTACGGAAGGGATTGAGTTCGTAATGACCGCGCTGTTTGTCGTCATTTTTATGGAGCAATGGAAAAAAGGCAAGCAGTACCAAAGCGCACTAATCGGAGTTGTTCTACCGGCAGCGGTTATCGGACTGTTGGTAGTGTATTCGTTAAAGGATATCAGCTTTGTTTCAGGAAGTCATGGGTTACCTGAAATGCTAGCAGTTGGCTTTGTGGTATTGCTTCATGCATGGAGGGGAAGCATGTTGCTTTCGATTGGGGGAGGAACAGTTGTATATATGGGATTGGTTCAGCTGGTGTTTTGAAGGGCGCCAGTTTTTTGTCATTTTTTTGATATGAGGCTGCATTTTTTGTTCATTATGGTAGAGATAAATAAAAAGATAAATTAATTAATAGTTCAGCATTTTTGTACTCTATCGTAGAATAAAGAAAAGCAAATATCACAAACAATGGAGAAACGATATGAACTATAACTTTAAAAAGCTATTTAACTTTCGAGATGTTGGCGGAGTGGTGACAGAGAATGGGGAAAAGCTGAAAGAAGGAGTTTTGTTTCGCTCAGAAGATCTATCAAAGCTAACGAAATAAGATATTGAGACCTTTCGTCAGCTGAATATTAAAGCAATCTGTGATTTAAGAATGCCGTCTGAACAAAAATCAAGGGTTAGTCGAGTGCAGCCGGGACCTGATATAGAGCTATTATCTGTATCAATTCATGATAAAAACCAGGAGTTTACCCATTTTGAGTTTTTAAAATTTCTTGTGAGCAAATTAGGCCCGTGTTAGAAGTGCGGCGTGAGTACTTTGAAGATGTTTATCAAAAAATAATGAAGCAGTACGGAGATATTGGGACATATTTAGAAAAAGGGTGTAATATTCCAAGAGGTTGTTTAGAGCAGCTAAACGAAATGTTTCTTTCATCAAACGAAGGTCAATAACAAAGCATAAACAAGCCGGATTCAAACTGAATTCCGCTTGTTTATATTCCTATTACTGTTCAAGCTCCACTTTTTCGTTAACAGCTTGTGGCTTAAACGTAGAAAGTAGGATCATAATTCCACTGATGATGCCAAATACAATAATAGGTGAAAGTAAGAGTAGTTTGTTTTTAAACATGTTTCGTCCTCCTTATACTTTTGATAGAATAATGAACAACCTGTTGTTTATTTTAGTTCTGTTCAAATTCTATACCTCATGTAATAAGTGTTCAATAATCAGAATTCAAGGATGTGTCGGTTATGGAACACTGCTTAGCAATCTGTTGGATAAAATAAAGGGGGACATACCATGAAAAATCAACATTTGGATTTACGAATTGTTCGGACAAGAGAATCCATTCAAAATGCATTCATTGAATTAATTGAAGAAAAAGGGTTCGACGCTATTTCAGTGAAAGATATTACAACGAGAGCCAACATCAATCGAGGCACCTTTTATGCGCATTATGAGGATAAGTTTGATTTAATGAAGAAATGTGAAGATGAAGTGATGCTAGAGCTTTCTACTATTGTAAAAGAAAATTTCCCAAGCGCTGTTGCTTCTCTAGAGGAGGATTCACCGATAGCCGTCCCGTCTTCCATTGCAATCGTAATCTTTGAATATCTAAACGAAAACAGTAGTTTTATGAGAGCGTTATTAGGTCCAAACGGAGATTTAACTTTTCAGACGAGATTAAAAAAGTTTATGTGGAAAGAAATCTTTGAGAATGAAGCCTTTGACTTTGTTCGGAAAGAAAATTTCCTTGTTCCAGGAGACTATTTAGCTTCTTACATAGCTTCTGCACACATAGGAGTAATCCAACAGTGGCTTAATAGTGGGCGAAAAGAATCTCCAGAAGAAATGGCTAAAATCTTTTCAATTATTACTTTTAACGGTCCTTTTTTTGCTGCTGGTTTGAAAAAATAAAGTGGCCAGAAAGCCTGTGTAAGAATGATGTTCATATCAAAAAGGCTAAACTGTTGTCAGTCTAGCCTTTTGTTAGATAAATAAGCTTCTAGCCGAAGGATGCAACTCCTCTTTCGAAAGCAGCCAAATGATTTACAGATGCGTTTCGTAGCTGCGAAAAGACCATTCGTACATCACTTGGAATATCGAATGTCAAAAAGCGTTCATACATCGCAATGTTATCGATTTCTGCTTGAACACCTGCTGAATATGCAGCTTTGAGGTTTGCTGGAGTTTTGACAAGGTTTTGAGAGGTATCATCAGGAATCGGTACTTGGTAGCGATTAAATAGTGGCAGTAATGCATCAATATGGCGTAGTTCTGCTTCTTTGATTTGGACAAACTTCCGTACTGGACCAAACGTTGTAATAACGTTATTATATCTAGCCTGAGCTAGGTATTCGTCTTGAAGTGCATACGTCAGCATTTCTGATAACGATAGTGATGGTGCGTTTAATGCTCCTTTAGCACCGTAATCATCAAGCTGTCTTTGAGACGAAGAAGGCTTTGGGTTTTTCATCTTTTTGAATTTCACGTATTTTGTTGCTCTCTTCTTTTGTCTGTGCTAGTTTAGCTAACTTCTCGTAGCACGAAACAGCACTATACTCTGCGTTAATAGCTTTTTGAATAGCGCTTAAAAGCTTTGTATCTGAGGTGTTTCGATAAAAATCATGAAAATATGAATACATAGATTGTCCTCCCTGCATTTGCAATTCATACAGTTTATGTATGTAAAGCGGGCTATCGTGCATGACTATTTTCTAAGACTTAATGATTAGTTAATTCGTATGATATTCGCTCTAGTCCTTAATGCCATTTTCCTGTTTTTACAAATCATCCATAATTTTCAATTTATGAGTGATATACTTTTTAAGTTGAGAAAAAAACGGACGAGTGAGGCGAACAAGATGAAGAAATGGTTACTTGTAACAGCTGCAAGCTTACTACTAGCAGCTTGCGGTAAAGACGAGAGTGCAGAACAAGCGAAAGAAACAGCGGCTGCGGAAGAGCAAAAGAATGAAGAAAAAATAGAAAAAGAAACTGAAAAGGAAAGTTCAAAAGAAGAAACCTCAAAAGTGGAAATATCCCAAGAAGAGATGGACCAGCTTCGAATCCCAACGGTTTCAATTGATTCACCATATTACGAAAAAGATCTTACAGAACAAGAACTAGTTGAAAACTATATGGACGAGACGGGAAGAATTTACTTTAGCTTAACGGAAGAGCCAATCCGAACAATTGTCAGCAGTACGTCATCTTCAAAGGTTTCAAACATCACAAACTACAGTGATGTATTTATTAATCCAGAAAGCCAACAAGCATATCAGCTTCAAAATCAAGCCGAAAGGGATCAAATCTATAAATTGATTTTAGCCAATCAGCCAACGCAGCTCCAAGGCACGGATCCTTCTGAGTATAGAACATGGGAACAAGCGACGAACTTAGAGCGAGGCATGATGCAGATGCTTTATTTAGTCGGACCGACAATGAATGATATTAAAACTGCGATGGACCGTGACTTATATGATCACCCGGCGTTTGTAGTAGGACAAGAAGAGCTAGAAAAACTAGGCGCACCCCTTGTTTTTGCACCGGCTCCGCAAACTCCGTTAGACTATGAGCTTTTTGAAAACATGAAAATGGTTCAAGCAATGTGGGGACAGGTAGGTAAATTTGAGAATCCTGCTGAAAATAAAGCGGAATTTGAAAAGGTATATGCCCAAGCGAGACAAGAAACCAACAATTTATTCGCGCGCATTAACTATGCGTTAACGGAAGACGGCTTTAGTGAATAAGCAAATTTGATTTATCAAAAACAAAAGCTGAACCTCATGTAGGCTCAGCTTTTTGTTTTGACACTTTTTAAGTAAAACAAAGATTACTTAATGGAAAAACCTTCGTCTTCCTTCATACCAGTTCGATCCTTGAACTCATCAAGCAAATCACGTACTTCATCAGTCGTTTCTGTGCTCATAAGTAAGTTTCGTAGCTCACTTGCGCCTCGGAATCCACGAACGTAGATTTTGAAGAAGCGACGAAGCGGTTTGAATGGGCGTGGCTCTAATTCTTTCGAATATTTATCGTGAAGATCTAGCTGCAGGCGAAGAAGATCTAATAGCTCTTCACTTGTGTGCTCTTTCTTTTCTTTTTCGAAAGCAAATGGATTGTGGAAAATTCCGCGTCCAATCATGATTCCATCAACACCGTACTTTTCCGCAAGCTCCAAGCCTTTTTGACGGTCAGGAATGTCGCCGTTAATCGTAAGAAGCGTATGAGGCGCAATTTCATCACGAAGCTTTTTGATTTCTGGGATTAGCTCCCAGTGTGCGTCCACGTCGCTCATTTCTTTTTTCGTACGAAGGTGGATAGATAGGTTAACGATATCTTGTTCTAAAATATGCTTTAACCAGTCGTACCACTCGTCGACTTTTGTATAGCCAAGGCGCGTTTTCACGCTGACAGGAAGTCCCCCAGCTTTAGCCGCTTGGATAATCTCTGCCGCAACGTCTGGACGACGAATCAAGCCGGATCCTTTTCCGTTTCCTGCAACGTTTTGTACAGGACAGCCCATGTTAATATCAATGCCTCGGAAGCCCATTTCAGCCATACCAATACTCATTTGACGGAAGTATTCAGGCTTGTCTCCCCAAATATGCGCAACGATTGGCTGCTCGTCTTCAGTGAACGTTAGGCGTCCTTTTACGCTATCTTTTCCTTTCGGATGGCAGTAGCTTTCCGTATTCGTAAACTCTGTAAAAAACACATCAGGTCGAGCTGCTTCTGTCACCACGTGACGGAACACAACATCCGTTACGGCTTCCATTGGAGCCAAAATAAAGAACGGACGAGGCAACTCATGCCAAAAATTATCTTTCATTGTATATCTAAACCCTTTCCTTAAAGGGAAACGCGTTCCCGAAATTAAAAAGTGAAATGATTGTTAGAGAGCTGATTTCTACTATAGAAGAAATTCAACCACTATATACTTTAATCGTATTAAATAAAAAGTGCAAGGGAACGAGGCATCTTGTTGTGCTGGAAATTGTTATTTAAATGGTCTTGTGGTTTCTGATGAAAAGGAAAATGATTGAAATATTACTGTCCGTCCGTAAGAGGATATAGCTCATACTCCCACTGATGCGTACATTCTTCTAACATATAATATCCACGCTCCTCGTTTCGTACAATCCGAGAGCATTGCTGTCTCGGGATTGGCCCCTCGTCACCATCGCTTAACACATCAATCCAACGCTGACCTGCTTTTTTATCATACTGGGTGATGAAATCCATCCCGTTAATGGTAATGGTCTCTCCGTCACTGTTGCTTTTTGCTTTCAGTATGAAATTGTCTATTTCCTTTGTGCTTACCGCTGATGAAGAAGAGGCTAAATACACATCTTTTGCTCCCTTCCATGAGTTAAACCGGACAATATCTTTTGAAATCCAAGTTGGGTTATGGGCTCCTAATGCTGCCTCAGCTCCTTCTTCAACAGGATATTCTGGCCCTCGAACCATAAATTCCACCGATTGATCGTCGAGAAGTTTACCAATTATTCCAAATCGTGTTTTATAAAAGTGATAAAAATACGTTGTCTCACCTAAAGTGACGTGACGATACTCAATCATAAGAAATCTTTTATCGTGGGGTGAATCAATCTTTGTGTAGCCATATTCCATGAACAAAACCATACAACCATGTATAAATAAGGCCGGAACGCCAACGACTAGTCCTAAACGGACCCACAGCTTTTTATTAATGAAAAACAGCAAGATTATATTGATGACTAAAGGAATGACATAACCCGTTGGTTTCAAAGAGAGAAAGAAATAGCCTGATAGATGCATAGCTACTAGTCCCAAGTCCATTACGCACAGAAAAATCAGTAGCCATTTCGCTTTCGTCATTTTGTTTCCTCGTTTCTATGTATGGATTGCTTTGAAAGAGTTTGTTTAGGTTTTTTCAAACATATAGAATAATTTTAACATGTTTTTAACAAATTGTGGAAAAGTGTTCAAGGATAAAGGAATTGATGATAGTTTAGAAGTATGGAGCGTGCAGTAATCTAAGCGTACGTTATAAGAGAGAAGAAAGTGCTCAAAATGAAATCAGCTTGCTCATGATAAGAGCGGCTATCGTTATAGGAGGATAAGGTAATGGACTTAGTAAATAATTTTGTAACGAGATTAAAACCAGCGTTACCAACAGGTGATCTTGCAGAACTAAATACAGCGTGTGGTGCTACAAAAAGGATATAGACTTACTAAAATCAACGTATCCAAATTGTCCCCAATCATTAATCACACTACTTGAAAAGATTGATGGTACATATTGGCGTAAATACGGTGAAAATGAAATTGCCGTTTATATGCTAGGTTCAGATGTTGAAGAAGGGAGATATCCGTACTATTTACTATCTACGCAGCAAATGCTCGATAGTTCAAAAGAAGAAGAGGACGTTTCGTACCTGTTGGAATACGAGGAAGACGTTGATCCTAGAATCAATCCATACGGACTTCACCCTGAAACCTATATTCATTTTGCAGACTGTATGAATAATGGCGGAACATCAAGGCTCTATATTGACTTTAATCCTTCTCCAGAGGGGGTAAGTGGTCAAATCATTCGCTTTGTGCATGACCCGGACGAATACAAAGTGATTGCTGACAGTTTTGATGAGTATTTGCAGGGGGTTATTGATAGTGGGTTTGTTTTTTTGGAGGAAGATGAGTTATTTTAGTTATTTCGAATAGCCTAAAGAGAATGTTTAGTTTTAAGTGAATTTAAGGAATATAATAAACGCATTTATGAGATTTATATAAATGAAAATAATGTAAATATGTATGCGTACGATAAAGATTACGTGGAGATAACAGATGAAAATAGAAGGTTTTATGGTAAGTAACATGATGTCGATCATTTACGAATATATAGCATACATACAGCTAAGCCCGCCTTATAGACTGATACATAATGGGCGTGTAGACACCAAGTCTAATTCCCCCCCTTTTTGCTCAGCTTCTCTTGATATTCAAATAAGTGAAAATCAGCACCATCGACAGCAGCAAAGGTCTCGACTACCAAGCGGTCTTCATCGTCAACGTTAACTCCATGCCGTTTCCACTAGAAGAAGATAAGGAGCGGGAAGTGTCCCTGCTATATATCGGAATGACGAGAGCGAAGCAGTATTTGTGCTTATCTTATTCTGGGGAGTCGGAGTTTGTGAAGTGGTTTGATGGGGTTTTGGAGGAGCGTAGTGGTGCGAGTGTGGAGTGGTTGAGGGAAAAGAAAGGATGAGGCTGTTAGTGAAGTTAATTGGAATGGATGTGTTGTTGTAATCTTACTTATTTATGATAGGGTGAACCGTATCACAAATCAAAAGAGTTAAGTAGGGCTTCTAAAGCCTTACTTTAACTCTTGTTTATTTACCAAAAACCCCTTGATCCACCCCATCTAAACACCTAAACTAAAAGTAACAGTTTAATGGAAAAAGGTGGAGTGGTAGATTATATGGGAAATCGATTACTGGTAAACTCGAAAAACACGAATCTTCTACATGAGCTTGTGACTTCTTTGAAGGAGTGCAAGAGCTTTTATTTTAGCGTGGCCTTTATTAATTTTAGCGGGCTGCAGCTGCTTTTAGACCCTTTGAAGGAAGCGGCTAGTCGCGGTGTGGAAGGGCGTATTATTACATCGACGTATCTGAATTTTACGGAAGTGAAGGCATTAGAGAAGATTAAAAGCTTTGATAATATTGATCTTAAGGTATTCAGCGCGGTAGAAGAAAAAGGTTTTCATACGAAGGTTTATATCTTTGAATATGAGAACGACTATAAAGTAATTATTGGTTCTGCGAATATGACGCAAAGCGCGTTGAAAAGTAATATTGAGTGGAATGTAGAGGTTGTGTCAAAGAGCGAGATGCCTTTCATTCAGGATGTTCTAAAGGAATACGAGCACTTGTGGGACATTAGTAACGACGCAACAAGCGAATTTCTAGAGGAGTACGGGAAGTTTTTGGCTGCGTTAAAGGAATCAGCTTACAAACCTCAAATGATTTTTGAAAAGGGTGAGTACATTAAGCCAAATAAGATGCAGCAGCGCGCAATGGAAAATCTAGAACGCCTGCGCAGTTTTGGTGAAACGAAAGCTCTAGTTATTGCGGCAACGGGTACAGGTAAGACATATATGTCGGCATTTGACGTGCAAAAAGTGAAACCAAAGCGCCTTTTATTTATTGTGCACCGAGAAGAGATCCTTCAAAAAGCAAAAGAAACGTTTGAAACGCTGTTTGTGAACGAGGGAGTGACGTTTGGCTTGTTGACGGGAAGTTCAAAAGATCAAGAAGCAGACTACTTGTTTGCGACGATTCAAATGTTAACAAAGTACTATAGTGAGTTCGAGCGAGATTCGTTTGACTATATTATTTATGATGAAGCTCACCATGCGACAAGTCCTTCTTATCAGCGAGTGATGGAATATTTCACGCCAGCATTTACCCTAGGCATGACGGCAACACCGGAGCGAAGCGACAGCATGAATGTATTTGATTTGTTTGATAACAACGTAGGCATTGAAGTTCGTCTTCACGAAGCGCTAGAAGATCAGTTAGTCGTACCGTTTCACTACTTTGGTATTACTGATATTGAAGATGTTGATTTAAGCGGTATTGACATTGATGATATAGCTGAGGTAACCAAACGGTTAAAAGTAAATGAGCGCGTCGACTTTATTATTGAAAAGATGGAGTTTTATGGTCACGATGGCTTAACGCGTAAAACGCTTGGCTTTTGCGCTAGCATTGAACACGCTGAGTATATGGCAGAAGAGTTTAATAAACGCGGCTACAAAAGTGAAGTGTTACATGGCGGCCATTCCATCCCCCAGCGTCAAGAGTGTATTAAGCGATTAGAAGATGATAGAGATGAATTAGAAGTCATTTTTTCAGTGGATATTTTCAATGAAGGTGTGGACATTCCGTCGGTGAATTCTGTATTAATGCTTCGTCCAACGAATTCACCAATTGTATTCATCCAGCAGCTGGGGCGCGGTTTGCGCAAGCACGCCAGCAAATCATTCTTAACAGTACTTGATTTTATCGGAAATCACAGCAAAGTCTTTTTAATTGCGCTCGCTCTAAACGGCAGCCGCTATTACGATAAGGAAAGCTTAAAGGTAGGCATCGCAAAGGGATTCCCAAGCATTCCAGGTGCTACACATATTCAAATGGATGAGATATCACGCGACCGAATTTTAGCGCAAATTGACCGTGAAAACTTCAATTCGCTGAAGTACCTGAGAGAAGAGTACAACGAATTTAAAAAATTAAATCAAGGCATAATTCCGTATTACCTGATGGACTATTTAAAGTTTGATGGAGCGCCTGACCCAGTGAAGTTTATCAATAAAGAAAAGTCATATCTTCAGTTTGTAGCGAAAACCGAAAAAGACGACCAGCTGAAAACTCTGTTACTTCATGAAGACTTTGAAAGTGCCTTTAAGGAGTTGTCTAGTAAGCTACCAATCAAGCGCGTGTACGAGTTTGTGATTTTGAAATATTTACTAAGTCATGACAAAGTTTCACTGAAGCAAGCCAATCAAGAAATCTTGAAATACGTAGAGGATGTGGAAGAAGATACGGTAAGGCACGCGTTTGAAGTATTAAATCAAGCGTACTATGATAGTGGACAGCTTCGTTCTAAGTTAAAGCTAATTGATTTTAACGGAGAAGAAGCGGTGAAAACGGAGCGCTTTGCGAATGTTTTACATAACGACCAGTTTAAGCCGTTTATTAAAGATGCGATTGATTACGGCATTTTCCGCTACGAGAAAGAGTTTGGTAAACGAGATTACGGCGTACCGCACTTAAAGCTGTATGAACAGTACACAATGATGGACCCAGCGCTACTATCTAACTACCGGAAAACGCACAGCTCGTTTCGTGGTTCTGGCTTATTGACAAATGATAAAGAGTTTTTCTTATTTATTGATCTTCATAAGGAAGAAGATATTAAAGAAAGCATTAACTATCAGGATAAGTTCATCGATAAGCGCACGTTCCACTGGCAAACGCCAAACAGTACGACCCAAAAGTCTGAGCGAGGAAAGAATATTATTTTTAACAAAGACAGAGGTATTCACCTGCATCTATTTGTACGAAAATATCGTGAGATGGATGGTAAGACTGAACCGTTTATTTATATCGGTAAAGGAAATACGGTTGAGTACCACGGGGAAAAGCCGATTACGGTAATCTTAGAATTAGAAAATGAAATTCCAGCGTTTCTGTATACGGAGTTTACGGAAAGAGTATAGCCTTCTCATCGCGAGAAGGCTATTTCTTTTCTACTAATAGTTCAACCGCCGGAACGTCCGCCGGTGCCCAGACAAGTGAATGAAGATTTTCTTTGTTTAACCAAACAAGCTTGGCATGCTCAGTGGGCTGCGGTGTACCTTCAACAATTTCAGCTTTAATCGCAATGAGCTCAATAATAAACGTATCGTATTCATGGGTGTGTTCGTTATGTAGCTCCGTTGCTTTGATTTTACAGTGAAGCTCTTCTTCGATTTCTCTCACAATCGCAGAGTAAATATCTTCGCCTTCTTCTACTTTCCCACCAGGAAATTCCCACATGTTCGGTAGAGACATGTCGTTTGAACGGAGAGCACAGAGGACTTCGTTTTGATCATTTTCAATAACGGCGGCAACGACCTTTATTTTTTTCTTCACGGTTCATTCTCCTTACAGCTGTTTTGTTTCATCATAACATAGGAGAGTGGGAGATTATAAGATCGGAATTGAGAGGTGGGTTTCATTTACTCGTTCTTACATTAACAACAAGCCACACAACTTGAATCACAAGCGGAATGACAAAGGCAAGCACTAACACAATAAAGGATAATAGTTTAATTTCAGGGGTTTGAATGGCACCCGCTCCGTCCACTTTTCGCGTCCATACCATAATAGTGCCTAAAACAAATAGCATGGCCCAAAAACAGTTCGTAATCCACCAGGAGATCCATCGTTTTTTCATCATATCGCTCCTTTAATTTTTAGTATAAAACGAGTTTATTACATTAATTTCTTCCTTTATTATACAGTAATTAATTTTTATCCAATAACTAACAATTAAATTTCCGTGTTTTATTTATGCTTTTGGTATGAAGTGTATAGATGAATTTGTGAAGTCAACCTATGTAAATATAAATAAAGAGCAAACGGAAAGCGATTTCGCTGTTTGTTTGCTCGTTTATAGTTTCGTGATATTAAGATGCTCCTTGTAAATTACCTTTACTCAAACTTATAGATTTACGATATTCCTCAGCTACCGCTAACTTCGTAAATTCTACAGTCTTATTGTGGTTTTGCTTCACAAGTTTTTCAATTTCTTGTAAGGTCACGTTGAAAAATTCTTTGCGTTCATTTACTTTATTTACTTTCTTATGAGCAAGTGCTTTGTGAAGTGCATTTTCTAAACCCGGTGCATCATCGCTGAAAATTAAAGCATGAACATCAAATAAGAATGGAACAGATGCATCACCTAGTTCTTTTACTCGATCCATAGGCTCTAATCGTCTAGTCATTCCAATTTTATATATATTTTCACTAGTGTTGCATTAATTTAAATTAACTATTAAAAAGACTCAAAATCTTCAATTTTATTATT
>NZ_JBXDLD010000159.1:0-1103 GCF_056820425.1 Priestia sp. KCTC 13724
TTCTTCTGAAAGTGGGGGTACGTCTGTTTCCAAGCAAGCTACCGTGAATGCTAGCTCTTTAAACGTTCGCTCTGCCGCTAGCACTTCAGCTTCCATCGTTACCATCTTGCCGCGCAATGCCAAAGTAACCGTGATTAAAGAAAACGGAGACTGGTCACAGATTAAAACGAGTAACGGTAAAACTGGCTGGGTTGCCAACAAATACTTAAAAGAAGGCTCTGACCAGCCTGAAACAAACAACCCAACTGAAAAGATTACAATTACGAAAGCTGCTAACCTACGTACGCAGCCAAGTTTAAGTGCAAGCATTCTTCGCGTAGCACAAGTCGGGGAGTCATTTAATAAAGTAGCTGAGTCAAATGGTTGGGTTCAAATTCAATATTCTAGTTCTCAAACGGCTTGGGTATCAAAAGGACTAACGAGTACTGAAGCACCTTCAACACCAGGTGAAGTAACAAACCCAACTTCAGGTTTAGAAAAGAAGTTAATTGTTATTGATCCAGGTCATGGTGGTCATGATCCAGGAGCCGTTGGTCAAGACGAGCTTGAAAAGAACCTAGCACTAAGAACAGCTAAATTAGTAGCAGCACAAGTTGAAAGCGCAGGTGGTACTGTACTATTTACTCGTTCTGACGACACTTTCATTTCGTTAGATGGCCGAACAAAAATCAGCAACGCAAGCGAAGCTGATGCATTCGTTAGCATCCACTATAATGCAGGAAGCTCATCCGCTACTGGAATTGAGACTTATTACTATTCAGCTCGTGATCAAGAACTTGCAAAATACATTCAAGAGAGCATGGTGCAACACACAAATATGAGAGATCGTGGTGCTCAACAAGCTAACTTCTATGTATTAAAACATAATAATAAGCGTTCCGTTCTTGTTGAACTTGGGTTTGTATCTAATCCAAGTGAAGAAGATCGTATTGCAACAGAACAATATCAGCAGCAAGTTTCTCGTGGTATTGCAGAAGGTATCTCACGCTATTTTGCAGCTACAAAATAAAAAAACTCTCCTTTTATGGAGAGTTTTTTTCAGATTGACGAGAAACCTGTAAGGTTCTCGTCAATCTGAGGCTCTTTTCATTTTTTATAGTGAA
>NZ_JBXDLD010000160.1:0-1458 GCF_056820425.1 Priestia sp. KCTC 13724
AATTCAGTTAGCTGGCCGTTCGTCGTGCGTACCGTGAAGGTGCGCTATTTTTTATATTTCGGGCTTACGTTAGTGTTACTAATATAACAGATAAACTTGAAAAAGAAGCAAAGCGAATGAAGTGTAAGATGGAAATAGAAGCACTTGAATCTCTTTTATCAAATATAGGCAATGTGCTAAAAGAGTTTGAGGAAAGTACACTTACATTTCAAAGAGCACATGGAAGCTATACAGAAAACTGGAGTGGTGCTTCTCGAGATAGCTATGACCAGTATGTTCAAAAATTAAATATAAACGGGGTAAAAGTTGTTGAGCTTGGTAACAACCTTAAAAATGAAATTAATGAACAATTGGATAGGCTCCATGCAAAGGTGGAGGAATTAAAATGAGTAAAATTCAAATCAAAGGTAGTGAATTGGATGCACTAGCAAACGAACTTGCAAATGCCGAAAGCCAGGCTAGTACGGCTGCACGTTCTCTAGTTTGGCACATAAGTTCATTAACCGTTGGCATCACAGAGGCTAGTACAGCTGAAATCGAAACGTTAAAAGACGAGCTTGAACATTCAATAAAACAATACAGTAATCACTTAGATGAATTACAGGCATACGTAAGATATACCAAGGAGAAAATGGAAGAAGCAGAGTTGAAAATTATGGCTCAATTGAGTTTGTTAGGCGGAGAATCCATTAATATGTATACTCTACAGAAAATTTTTGGAGAGAATCACTTCGCTAATAGTAATAAGTTATCCGTTATTGGAAGTCCATTAGTATCTAGTATGCTTTTGCTAAGTCTTCTACCATCTTTTAAAGATACTGTTGTTCATAGAGGTAAAAATAATCAATTACATAATGTTAGAGTTGATTATAACTCTAATTCTATCCTGCATTCTACACGTAATACTTTACATCCAAAAGTTGTTCAAAATTGGATGGGTTATACTTATGAAACAGTAAAAAACGGTGCTTTAGCATGGAGTATCATGGCACAAAAGGAATACATTAAAATTAAGAATAACACATTACCGGTAGCTCATCCTCCTTTAATGAATAACAATTTTTCTTTTGCCCAAAAAAGAATGCAAGCAGCATTTCAAGACATGAAAAATATAATGGGAAGAGGAAAACAAGCCTTTGGTATTCTACAAACTACTGTTAATCTCATATCCACTCAAGAGGATGAGGATGTTAAACATGTAACAAGTACTTCAAATTCGGCCAAACCATCTGTTTGGAGTCAGATAAGAAATGGGGCATGGGATGGAGCTAAAGAGGCTGTACATGATACAGTAGATGGTGCAAAGACTTTTGTTGCCCATCCCATTAAGACTACAGTTGCTACAGGTGAAAGTATTGCCAATGTAGCTAGACATCCGGTTATCGCTTCGTAAGCCCGAAATATAAAAAATAGCGCACCTTCACGGTACGCACGACGAACGGCCAGCTAACTGAATTT
>NZ_JBXDLD010000161.1:0-4478 GCF_056820425.1 Priestia sp. KCTC 13724
TGCAGCTAAGCAAACCCAATCCGTTGTAGACAGCATTGAACCACGTGTTCAACAAATCGAACAAGAAGAGCCTCAATACAAGCAATAAGAATAGGATAAAAAGGTTGGTTCAATTAACCAACCTTTTTACACTTCAATTCTTGAGTAGAAACGGACAGGTGATTGTATGAAAAGAAAGATAAGAAGATTAAATCATTTTCTTTTTTTAGCCATGATTATTGTATATATATCCGGATGTACGGGGCAACAGAATCATTCGACTAATGGCAATGATGATACAACGATCGTCAAGGTACATACAAACCAACCCATTAATCAAACAGTTGCCAATCAAGCAAAAGAAAAGATCATAAAAGAGGAAGAAGTTTCGGCTGTTAAAGCAGTAAATACCGATAAAGAGCTGTTAATGGCGATAAAAGTAGATCAATTTCATCGCTTTCAATTAAAAAAAATCAAAAAGAACGTGAAAACAGACTTAGAAAAAGCTTATCCGGATTATAAAGTCTTAGTTTCAACTGATCAAAAAATCTATTGGGAGTTGGAACAATTAGAAGAAAAACTGCAAAAAGACAAGATAAAGAAAAAAACATTAAAAAGAGAATTTAACAATATTAAAAACCTTATGAAAGAAAAAGCGTGATGAAAGAGGTATACACATGTCAAATAATCAAAAGAAACAATTAACACCTGTCCAACAGGAATATCAAGATCTTGAAAAACAGAAAGAAACCAAGAGACCAGTAGTTAAAAATTGTATCAAAGCTTTTTTTACGGGTGGGATCATTTGTCTTATTGGCCAAGCCATTCAACTGTTTTATATTTATTATTTTGATTTTACAGATCAAACGGCTGGAAACCCAACAGTAGGGACCATGATTTTTATTGCTATGCTTCTAACAGGCTTCGGTGTTTACGATCGAATTGCTCAATTTGGAGGTGCCGGTTCCGCGGTTCCCGTTACCGGCTTTGGAAATGCCGTCATATCAGCATGCATTGAACATCGAACGGAAGGATTTGTCCTAGGTGTTGGTGCTAATATGTTTAAGTTAGCTGGCTCCGTCATTTTATTTGGTACCTTTTCGGCATTTGTTATTGCGGCCATTAAAACGATTCTCATACAGTGGGGTGGCTTGTAATGCTTACGGGACATCGTACATGGGTCTTTGATCAAAAACCTGTCATTATCTCCACTGGAACGGTCGGAGGTCCTTTTGAAGCAAAAGGAGCACTTGCTAATGATTTTGATTTACTTCATTCTGATTTATGGTTAAAACAGGATTCTTATGAAAAAGCGCACAAGGTTTTGGTAGAAGAAGCGAGTCAAAAAGCTATCGAAAAAGCAGGTCTTCAAAAGGAACAGGTTCAGTTTTTCCTTGGAGGAGATCTGATTAATCAAATGACGCCCACTAGTTTTGCTTGCCGAACACTTGGCACACCGTACCTTGGATTATTTGGTGCTTGTTCTACATCCATGGAAGGACTGGCTCTTGGTGCTTACTTAGTTAACACAAAAGGAGCTAACTATTTGTTAACTGGTGCTTCGAGTCACAATACCGCCGTCGAAAAACAATTTCGTTATCCGACCGAATACGGTGGACAAAAACCACCTACTGCTCAATGGACAGTGACAGGTGCTGGCGTTGCTTTGTTAAGTGATTCTGGAGAGGGACCTCGTGTGACCTCTGCAACGATTGGACGCGTGATCGATATGGGAATGACGGATCCATTTAATATGGGAGGAGCAATGGCTCCGGCGGCTGTTGATACCATTGAAGCACATCTTACTGAGCGAAATCTTGATCCATCTTATTATGATTTGATTGTAACGGGAGATCTTGGCCACATTGGACGAGAAGTCTCGCTTGATTTATTTAAAAAACATGGAACACCAATACGTGAAGAACAATATCAAGATTGTGGCCTTATGATTTATCGAGAAGGACAGCCAGTTCTATCTGGCGCTAGTGGGCCAGGATGTTCAGCAACCGTTGTATATGGTCATCTATTAAACCGAATGAAAAAAGGCGAATTTAAACGAATGTTAGTCGTAGCAACAGGTGCTTTATTATCGCCATTAAGCTTTCAGCAGGATGAAACTATTCCTTGTATCGCTCATGCGGTATCAATTGAATATGGAGGTGAATAAGAGCTATGATTTTCTTTTGGGCTTTTGTTGTAGGAGGCTTGATCTGCGTTATTGGGCAAATTATGTTTGATGTATTTAAGCTTACACCAGCACATACCTTAAGTACATTTGTAGTGATTGGCGCTCTTCTAGATGGGTTTGGTTTATACGAACCTTTTATCGATTTTGCAGGAGCAGGAGCGACCATTCCTATTACAAGTTTCGGAAATTCTCTTGTACATGGGGCAATGGCTGAAGCCGAAAAACATGGGTTAGTAGGTGTTATTTCAGGAATGTTTGAAGTAACAAGTGCCGGAATTTCAGCCGCCATTATTTTTGGAATGATTGGCGCTATATTTTTTAAACCAAAAGGATAAGGAGGATGTAAAATGACGATTGCATCAGATGTGAAACAATGTCTTGTCAGTCTTAAAGGAGTAGAAGCTGGTTTATCCAATTTAGCATTACGAACTCAAGATGATCAATCAAAGCAGACTTTGCACGAAACGATGAATGTCATGAATGAAATCGTAACAGATTTAAAAAATCGAGTGGGAGAATTGGAGAGAGAAGAAGCCCAATATAAAGGTTTTTAAGACGAACAGCTTTTTCTAATTTTATAGGAGGTGTAAAAGATGCCAGATTGGTTAATTGTAGTTTTGCGGTCTTTACTGTTTTTAGTTGTTCTTTTTGCTATTACAAAATGGTTAGGTAAAAAACAAATAGCTGAGCTTTCCTTCTTTGAATATGTCACCGGTATGACCATCGGTAATATAGGAGCAGACATGGCCACGGGAATTGATAAAAGCATTGCTCATGGGATACTTAGTATCGTAATCTTTGCGGCAGTACCCTTCTTAGCAGGCATCATTTCCTTGAAAAATAAACATTTTCGCGACTTTATGGAGGGGAAAGGGACGGTTTTTATCAAAGATGGAAAAATCATGGAAGATAATTTGAAAAAGGAAAAATACACAATCGATGAATTGTTAGAGTTACTTCGACAGAAAAGTGTCTATCAGGCAGCTGATGTGGAATTTGCGGTATTAGAGCCAACCGGCGATCTCAACGTCTTGTTAAAGAAAGAAAATCGACCGTTAACCGCAAAAGATTTAGGGATAGCTGTTGCTCCAAGTAAGGAACCTCAAACAGTTATTATGGATGGTGAAATATTAGATGAACCATTAGCGACAATTGGCCAAAGCAGAAGGTGGTTACACACTGAACTAGAAAAACTAGGAGTTACCATTGAAAATGTCTTTCTTGGGCAGGTAGATTCTTATGGGCAATTAACCGTTGACCTTTTTGATGATAAACTTCAAGTTCCTTCTCCTCAAGAAAAGCCTTTATTACTTTCAACTATGAAAAAATGTCAGGCGGACTTAGAATTATTTGCGCTTGGGACAGAAGTAGAAAAAGCGAAACATATGTATAGCCAAAACAGTCAAAAGTTACAAGAAGCCATTGATAAAGTGACCCCTCTTTTAAGAGATTAAATAAGGTTATGACGGGTTTCAAGCTATAAAGTCAGAAGTAACAATTTAGCAGTTGGCATAGGACAGAAGGGTCTTTAGTAAAATCCATTAATGGATATAGTATAAACATAATTTTTAATAATGGATAATAAAGACCTGGGGTAGTATGTCAACTGAAAAATGAAAGAATGTAAAGTTATCAAAGGGCAATTTACTTAAAAAAAGCATCACGAAACTAGACCAGTAACGAATGTTATTTACTGGAAATTATTTGAAAGGTAGAGATGACAAGTTTTATGTCATATTTTCACGCCCCTTTCTGGCGTAAAGAGTTGGTAACTGCGTTAGTAGCGCATCCACCAATCGCACGAGTTTTCTTGCGGTTAGAACGAGTGCACGTTTGTGTTGATGTTTTGGTACTTCACTGTACTTTTTTACGTAGTAAATCCCGGTAATCCGGAACTTGTCTTCTTACGGAGTTGGCGGCTTCAACTAAGTAATATCGCAAGTAGTAGTTACCGTTACGTGATAGGGACGTGTCTTCGGCAGTAAAGCGCCCGGACTGATGCTTTCGCCAGTATAGACCTGCGTATTTCGCTACTTTAGTTTCATCATCAAACCGGTCTATTTGGCCAATTTCAGCTATGATACCCGCAGCGAATACGGAACATGGGTTACTACAACCGATAGAGCTCTTACCGGATATCCCGTAATTAGTGGTACCTTGCCTTCTGTTGGAGTCTTTTTAACATTGAATATACTTAGTCAGCTACAGCAGAATAATGTAAGATTTTAGGTTTAAATGGAAGAAATGTAAAATGAACCTCCCTTTTTGTTTTTCGATACATCTTCAACATTAAATTTGCTATGACAAAACA
>NZ_JBXDLD010000162.1:0-4212 GCF_056820425.1 Priestia sp. KCTC 13724
TGATTGGCAGGAACTAAATCTTCTACAGAAACCATCACTTGTTCATCTCGATGATTTTTAAGTGCACCCCTCATGTTTCATCAACTCCAGTCTTTTTTTATCAGTGTTACCACTGATAAAAAAAGACAGACATAAAAAAGCTGTTGAGAACAAAGTTTCTCAACAGCCTGAAAAAGACCTTAAAGTTTAAGGTCTTTTCCATTTTTAATAATTCGTTTACCTAATGGCTTTGAAAAGCCTGTACTTTTGTCTTTATAGCCCATATTAAGGTAGAACTTATGGGCTATCTTTCTCTCTTCTCTATTTCCACTATTCAACATAATATAAGTTGCTTCTTGTCCTATCGCCCATTTTTCTGCCTCGTTCATTAATTTCTGGCCAATTCCTTTACGTCTATGGTCAGCGTCTACAATAAAAGCGACAATTCTTACATAGGAGCTATCATACTCATAAAACAAGTTATGACATAGTCCCACCATTCCAACTACCTTGTTATTCAGTTCAGCTACTAATGTATAATAATTAGGTTGAGACTGGATTTTACTAAATCTACCCTCTAGCTTTTCTAAAGAAGTCGGATAGCCAAGCTGATCCATTAAATGCACCAATTGAGGTATGTCTCCTGTCTGAAACTCCCTTACTCTCATTATTTTCTCCTTTAACCTTTTAGTCTTTGTCCGTAGTAAATTCTATAATCTTAATTAGAATCCTCTGGGACTGATAGAATATACAGGGTTAGTTACTATAAGTCATGTTCTAGGAATAAAAATCTTCTTTTAAAATCGCAAAAATTTTTGTATCACGAAATTTACCTTTAATAAATTCATTTTTTCTTAAAATGCCTTCAAATTTCATTCCTACCTTCAACATAACATTTTCTGAACCAATATTGTCAATATCACATCCACCTTCAATTCTGTTCAGACTAATGCATTCAAAGCCAAATTTAATTAATTCGCTAAGAGCTTCAGTTGCAAATCCATATCCCCAGTAATTCTTGTTTAAGACATAACCAACTTCTGCCTTACTATGTTGATTAGACCAATCTACAAAAGCACATGTGCCAATAACCTTGTTACTTCCTTTATGGACAATTGCCCAATCTGCAGATTGTCCCCTCTTATATCCCTCAATAACTACATTTACAAAGTTATTCAACGTTTCTTCTTTGTTTCTATTAGCTTCCCAAGTCATATGATGAGCTACTTCTATATCAGAAGAGAATTCAAATATATCGTCAACATCATCTAATGTTATCTTTCTTAATAAAAGACTTTGGGTTTCTAGTAATGGAATTTCACTCAAAAACTTTTCTATAACCATAATTAATCCCCTTTATCAATCAAAATCTCTTATCAACTATTTCTTTTTTCCTTCTAGATTTCCCTGTTTGTTCTACGTTTTATAAAGGATTTCATAGTTAAAAAAAGAACTGTAAAGAGGATTTTATTTTTACATATAGGGAGATAAGCAAATGACGAAAAAGAATGAATGCTTAGGCTGTAAGATTGCTAAAGGATTGGTCCCTCCTGGACATATTATTTATGAGAACGAACATATTTGTTGTACGTTAGATATCGCTCCTTTTAATGAAGGGCATTTATTAATATTACCAAAGCAACACTTTCACGATATTGATGAGATAGATATAGATACACAAATAGAGATAAATAAAGCTACAGTAAATATGATAAAGCTAATTAAAAAAGTGTTTAAGCCACACGGCGTTACTACCTGTGCAAATGGTGGAAGGTTTAATGAATTGGGCCATTACCACCTTCATATCATTCCTAGATACAAAGGCGACGGTTTTACTTGGAGTGAACCAATTGATAATAAAAGTGCTGAAAACTACCTAGAAAAGACTAAGGATTTGCTAATTAATAATCTTTCAAACTAGTCATCCCTAGTTACCACAATTACAATTATCGGCATTTAAAAAGAACCTTATTTGACTAAATAAGGTTCTTTTCTTTTTACTAAGTATTAAGAACTCTAAGGAATGTTCCTTTTAAGGACTTTTCTAGAGCATACTGATTTAATTCTCTTACTTTGGTGGAGAGCTCTGTTGCTTTCTTCATTCGGGCGTTCCCTACCAGCACAAAGGGATCGATAATCCGAACCTTTTTCTTTTGGTGTATGTCGTAATTTCTCTCATCATTTATTACCTTTTTACTTATATCTTTCATTTTTTTAGCACTTCAGGGTCTTTACTGTCAATTAACTTCTTCCAAACTGTTTCATCATCTGATAATAAGTCATCAAAATGAATAATCTGCTTGGCTATTGCGATCTTTAATATATCCGTTAGTATGGCATATCCATATACATTTAATGGGTGAAGAAAGAAGTCAACTACCTCAGTATAGTAAGCTTTAACAAACCATTCTGCTGCCTCAATTGTTTTTAAACAAATTTTACCGTCAACCACTCTTAATTCATCTACAAATTTACAAGCATCGTCTAAAGAAATCATATTATAGGTAGATAAATCACGAAGCGTGTAATCGATGCGATCTGCACACAGCGAAGGAAGAGGTTGTTCTAATAAGGACCATTTCTCAATAGGCAATATAGATAAGATATTAAATCCATGCTTTTGTAAAACAGAAGGTATTTCTGACGATTGAATTACTTTTTCAAATATTTGGTCGTGAAAGTCCTGTTCTGGATTATCTAAAACGAAATCTATAACATGAGAAAAAGCTGTATGGGAAATATCATGCAGCAAGCCAGCTATTTGTTCTTCTATAGAACCACCTAATTTTTTAATCAATAGCATGACACCTACAGAATGTTCAAATCGTGTTACATTCCACTTTGGATTTACTAAATAACTTGCGCCGCCTTGGTGAATCTTTTTCAGCCTCTGAAGGGGCTGAGTATGTATTAATTCTGCTAGGACTGGTTCTAAGTGAAAAGATCCATAAATGAAATCATGAATTTTCATAAAACGACTTCACTTTCCCTTCTTTTATCATATCTATATTTATCTAGTAGAATAACGTTCTGCAAGCTTCTCTTTATGTGATCTGAATATTTCTTCTAATGAAATATCATATTTGTTAGCAATAACAATCAAGTTACCTAACACGTCTCCTAGTTCTTCCGTTAATTCTTTCTTATTTTCTTCTAAAGTTCCAACTACTTCGTCTGGTCGATCTCTTCCAATTTCTAAAGCCCTAATAGCTCGTGCTACTTCACCTGTTTCTTCAGCCAGAAAACCAATTCGAATAAAGATATCTAAATCTGACCAACCTCTCATTTTGTAGTAGTCCTTTACCCACTGTTGAAATTCTGTTACGTTCATTGAATGGTTCCACCTTCCTTTTTTAACTTCAACTAAGTTTACCAAATCATCCATTATTATGTATAATCAATAACGGTGACTACATAGGAGGGGATCTTTATGAAAAGAATAGCTGTATTTTGTGGATCAAGTAATGGAGCATCTGACCTTTATATTCAAGGTGCAAGGGATCTAGGAAAAGAACTTGCTAAACGTAATATTTCGCTTGTATATGGTGGAGCAAGTGTTGGAGTAATGGGTGCTGTGGCTGATGCTGTGTTAGAAGCTGGCGGACATGTCATTGGTGTCATGCCTACTTTCCTTGAAGAAAGAGAAATTTCTCATAAAAACCTGTCAGAGCTTATCGTTGTTGAATCTATGCACGACAGAAAAGCCAAGATGGCCGAACTTGTAGACGGATTCATTACATTACCAGGTGGTCCAGGTACATTAGAAGAATTCTTTGAGATTTTCACATGGGCTCAGTTAGGGCTACATCAGAAGCCTTGCGGATTGTTGAATATTAATGATTATTACACACCACTTATTTCTTTATTTAATCACATGACAGAAGAGCAATTTCTACAGGAAAAATATCGTTCTATGGCTCTTGTAGATACAAAACCACAAGGTTTATTAGATCAATTCAATACATATCAACCTCCTTCAGTGAAAACATATATCACAAAAGCTCAAAGCTAATAAAAGAACAGGATTAGTTACTATCTAATCCTGTTCTTTTGTTTATTTGCAATGTAACTTAATATAATCACTGTTATAGGAAATCATTTAAAGAATCAATAAGATAACTAGAATTATCTATTATCTCGACACAGTAAATGCTTGCAAGTACAATTATAAACCTGAATTATTCATACCCAAATACAAAATCCCACAGGAAAGGCGATTTATCGGCTTTCCTG
>NZ_JBXDLD010000163.1:0-14896 GCF_056820425.1 Priestia sp. KCTC 13724
AAACCTGAACGATTAAAAGTTATGAACTCTCAATCGTTCAGGTATAGTAGAGGCTGAACTACTTATGTCTCAGTCTCTTTTTACTAGTTATGATGTTTTTTTCTTTTTGATTTGACCAATACCAAGCGCTTTTGCTTCTTTGTTTAAATCTTTTAATAAACTAGCTGTCATTAGTGCCATTACGACAGAGAACGGTAGCGCTGCTATAATCATGGTATTTTGTAACGCTTGAAGTCCGCCAGAGTATAAAAGCACTAGCCCAATAACTGTTAGCGTAATTCCCCAAACCAACTTAACGCTGTTTGCAGGGTTTTGTGAACCATTTGTTGTCATCATTCCAAGCACAAACGTACCTGAATCTGCTGATGTAATAAAGAATGTAGCAACAAGAATAATCGCTAAGATTGACATAAGAGTTGCTAGCGGATAATTTGCAAAAACGCCAAACAGAGACTCTTCTGTTGCCAGCTTTGAAAGTTGTGCAATACCATCACGCTCTAACGTTAACGCAGATCCTCCGAATACAGAGAACCAAAGGAAACCAATTAGAGAAGGTATCATTAACACAAAAATAACGAACTCACGAATTGTACGACCTTTTGATACGCGTGCGATAAAGATTCCAACAAACGGTGACCATGCAATCCACCAAGCCCAATAGAAAATTGTCCAGCCGTTAATCCACTGACGGTCTTCTTCATTTAATGGCGCAATACGGAAGCTCATGTTCACTAATGTTTGCAAATACTTCCCAATCGTATCTGTAAAGATATTTAGCGTAAATAGCGTTGGTCCTAATATAAACATTAACGCAAATAAAGCAAAGGCTAAAATCATGTTTGCATTACTTAAAATCTTAATTCCTTTTCCTAATCCCGTTAAGGCTGAGACAATAAATAACACTGTTACAACAAGAATAATAATGAATTGCGTCACAATATTCGATGGCACATCAAAAAGATAAGACAAACCACCGTTAATTTGAACCGCACCAAACCCAAGCGTTGTGGCTACACCAATTACAGTGGCAATAACTGCAATAACGTCAATAATTTTACCAAGTACGCCATCTGCATATTTCCCTAAAATTGGCTTTAGTGTTGCGCTGATTAATCCACGCTCTCCTTTTCGGAACGTAAAGTATGCTAGACACATCGCAACAATACCATAGATAGCCCAAGCATGAATTCCCCAGTGGAAGAACGTAAAGCGCATTGCGTCTTGCAGACCTTGGTCTGTCCCTACTTCTCCTGTTGGAGAGCTGATCGCATAATGGCTAATAGGCTCAGCTGTGCCCCAAAACACAAGACCGATTCCCATTCCTGCACTAAAAAGCATAGCAAGCCAGGTTGGGCGTGAAAACTCAGGCTTGTCCTCCTGTTTCCCGAGTTTAATTCGACCAATCGGACTTACTAATAAATACAAACAAACTAATACAAACAAAGACACCACAATTAAATAATACCAACCAAATGAATCTGTAATAAAACCTTGGATTGCTCCCGTCACGCTCTCAAGCGTTTTGGGTGCACTCACACCAAAAATAACTAATAATGCCATGATGGCAATAGAAACATAAAAAACTGTTGAAACTTTTTTCATTTGAAATTAAAAACTCCCATCTTTGATAAATTCGCAGAGGGCTTTACTTCAATTGGAGAACACAAACAATATGCAAAACCAAATAGAAAACAATATTTTTTTTATGAAGCAATAATAACTAACCCTTAAAGATTGCGTTAAGACGTTCTTAAGCTACATCATTTTTACTTAGCTAATATTCCTCATGTAACACTAAGCAACCAAGACCTACCTGCGATCTACTTATGCAGGACGGTTTGTTGACTTGGAATTTATGGAACTGGTTGTATGGTGAAAAATTTGTTCTTGCTTCTTTCGTGGGCATGCTTTTTAGCATTACGTTCTTTAGGTAATAAGGGGGATTGGTGTATTGCCACAGTATATAGTAACATATCTCTACAAAATTGTCTGTTTTTTAGTGATATTCTTTTACACCTTACCTGTTCATCTCTTAATACTTCAGCTCGTACACTAAAAATCTTTCGAGTGAATTTCGTTGCGATAAACCTTGAATCTCGATTTCTTCCTTTAGCTGAAAAGGCGTGCGGCGCGTTAAGAAATCAGTATAGTCCTCTGAGCTATAGTAAAGAATAATTGTTACGGGTCGATATGCTTTTCCTACTGAATCTAAGATATTCCCAACGACTTTCATAAAAATTTGAATGGAAAACGGATTAAAAAAATAAAAGACAGTATCTCGAATATCAATCTCATACTCTTCTGCTAAGCAGCAGTGAAAGGACAATTCAGCTCGGCGATGGTGATATTTCTTTAAATAACTTCGCTTATTGAGAAGCGCTTCTTTGTAAAATTCTTCATTCATTTCAATCCCAACTACAGATGCTTGATAGCGGTAATGCAGGTAAAAATTTAATCGCCCTTTTCCACACCCAAAGTCGACAACTCGATCCGAAGAGCTCAGCGATACCTTCGCAAATAGCTCATCAAGGCCTTTGTATGGTGTAGGCTCATAGCGATGATAGTGCAGTGAATCGTAAAAACCTTGTTGATTTCCACTTGTTTGTATATTTAACAGCTCGTCATAAAAATGATCTGTCATGTTAAGACTCCTTTTTGTTTGCCCCCTACATTAATACCTACTTTCCCATTCTTTCAAACCTATTTCTATTCACTTCAAATAATTTTATTCCAAATAGCTTGATTTTGGGTAAAAATAGTCGAAATAATAAAGAGAGTTTGTTTAAAAGGAGCAAATAGTAATGATAAACAAAAGTGCTAGCACACAGGTGTTAAACCAAGATTCAGTACTCGGTGCGTTAGAGAAATCTTTAGCGATGATTGAATTTGACTTAAATGGAGAGGTACTTTGGGTCAAGCAGCTCATGCTGGTGAACATGGAAAAGGCTTTGATGTAGTTGCAAAAGAAGTGCGAAACTTAGCTACCCGAGCAAACGAATCAACAAAAGAAGTTCACAGTAAAGTAGAAGAAATAACGTCTTTTGTACACACCATTTTAAACGCGACAAACACTTCTGAAAAAGCACTTACATCAAGTAGAGAGCAAATGGAGAAAGCAATCGCTAAATTTGCTTCAATTGATGAAGCTGCTAAGCACTTGGAAACACAAACTAAAGCGCTAACAAAACTGGTAGAGGCATAAGAACTTTTCACACTAAAAAAGCCTGAAAATTAACCTCAGGCTTTTCATTATTATTTCCACTCAGCTACGCGATTGATTGGTAAACGAACTGATGGATGACCTTCATCTACTGCTTTACCGATTGAAATAAGCATAACTGGTACGTGGCGCTCTTTGTCCATTCCAAATACTTCTGTTACTTTTTCTTTTTCATAGCCACCAATTGGGTTTGTATCATAGCCATACGCGCGTGCTGCTAGCATAATTTGCATAGATACAAGACCACCATCAATTAAGACAACATCCTTCATATCTTCGTTTGAAATTGTTTCAAAGTATGAAGAAAATGCTTGTTTAATATTGTCTTTTACGTCTTGTGGCATATAGCCTACTTCTACTGCTTTATCATAAATTTCATCGAAGTATTCAACGTTTTGAACATCTCCAAATACAGCAATAACGGCTGCAGATGTTTCAACTTGAGTACTATTGAACTTAGCTAGTTCTGCAAGCTGCGCTTTTGCTTCATCGCTTTCGATTACTAAAAAGCGCCATGGCTGCATGTTAACTGAAGATGGTGCAGTTGTTGCCACGGTTAGAATTTCTTCCATTTCCTCACGGCTGATTTTTACAGTTGGATCGTAACGTTTAATTGAGCGACGCTCTTTTAAAATTTTATTAAAGTCATTTGTTGTTTGCATGTTAAATCTCTCCTTTTATTGTTATTTTTATACAACTACTTACTTAAAGTTATCTACTTTTATTAATGCAATGTCTATTACCTTACTCTCATTTTCTTATTTTGTAAAATAATTAGCCTTTCGAAATAAATAAAAAATATTTTCTGATAAAAACCGTCACATAATAGACCAAACTTGTACATTCATTCCGTGTTAAAATAAAGAATGCATTCTTATTTTTAATTATTGGAGATGACCTAAGATGTTCTGGACAGTTATTGTTATTGTTGTTGTCAGTGCTCTTAAACTTTTAATTACGTGCCTACCTAACACAGTCGTAGAATGGCTTCACGGTAAGTTCAAGCTACACCCTACCTTATCCATTGATTCAGCTATTGTGAAAAGAAATGGAAGCACCATTGAAGGTGAAGAAAAAGCACAAATTATTGAAGCCTTTAACAAAGCGACGTTTCTAGATCAATACTATGTACACGATGGGAATCGCACTCACTACCTTAACCTTGAGCGAAACAAAACTCCCATTATTATTCACAGTGTAAACGGCAAACATACCTTTGAACTGCTTATATACGGCTACAGCGATCATGTAGATGTGGTGAAGAAATCCAAAAAGAAAGTACTCGCGTACCGCATGCTTTCAGACGAGTTTCAAACAAATATGCACGTATCATAAAAAAACAAGGTGAAAATTCACCTTGTTTTTTATGATATTAAATTATGATAAAGCGTACATCTTGTTCTTCCAAAATGCGTGCAGTTAAACGTATCACGCTCTTTAAACACTTACTTTTCCTCTCACTTCTCACCCAGGGCAATTCTCAACCCAATCAGTGTAAACAAAGAGCCTTCAATCAAGTTTACTTTTTGTGAAATTGCTGGTCGTTTACGTAAGACGGTTCCCACTTTACCTGCAAATAAACTGATTACCGTAAAGACAAAGAGCGCCTGAACTAGAAATGTGATGCCATATACCAGCATTTGAAACGCTGCGCTTCCACCGCTAGCAGTAACAAACTGCGGTAAAAATGCTAGAAAAAACAAGGATACCTTCGGGTTTAAAATATTCATGATAATTCCTTTTTTGTAGAGTGCATCATAACTCACTTGTTGAGTCTTCTGTACTTCTAAAGGAGAGCTTTTTGCTGTAAATGCTTTATAAGCTAAGTACAGTAAATACGCAGCTCCCGCATATTTAATGATAGAAAATGCTAAAGATGATTGATATAAAAGTGCGCTCACGCCTAAAACAGTAGCTAAAATATGAACAATCAGACCTGTACATAAACCAAATGCCGTGGCAATACCCGCATTTTTCCCATTAGAGATACTTTGAGCAAGCACAAATAGGTTATCTGGCCCTGGCATAATCGTAAGCAATAGAGCTGCTCCTAAAAATGACAACCAAATTAAGAAATCCATAATCAAAACTCCTATGTATTATTTGCATTCAAACGAAAGAACTTTATTGAGTGTTCCCACCTCAACAGCGGGCATTCCACCGCTATTAAAACACGAGTTCGTTAACGTATTCAGCTCTTTATTATTAAAATATGACTCTGAAAACACAAGTGATGCTCCTACAACAAGTATGAAAGAAGAAATAATAGATAGCCTTTGAATATTTGTTAATCTTTTAATGATCCATCACCCTCTGTTTTTCTATATTTTAACATATATTCATATAAAAAAAGCAGCATCTTATAATAGAAACTGCTTTTTACTGTGATTTATTTCTTTTACTTTATCCACTGCACTACTTCGTCAAAGTCTCTTCTTGTTTTTTCACGCTTTGGATCTTCAACGCGATAACCAAATGCAACCATAACAGAGATATCGTATTGACCATCCTCAAGAAGTCCTTCTTCTTTTAAAAGCTCATGCGTTTTTTCATAATTAAAGCCTTCAATTGGACAAGAATCAACGCCGATTTGCGCTGCTGCTGTCATCATATTACCAAGTGCGATATACGTTTGCTTACTTGCCCAGTCAAACAGTGCACGGTCGCTTTCAAATAAGCGAGCATCTTCTTCTTGGAACGCTCTGAATCTTGGTAAAACAGACTCTAGCACATCTTCTGGCATTTCTTTAACTGTTTTTTGATGATTCATTGCGTACTCTGAATCATAGCGTGCGTCTGTACGCGCTAGAATGATAACAAAATGACTTGCTGTTGGCAGTTGTCCTTGCGCTCCCCATGAAACTTCTTTCAAGCGACGTTTTAAGTCTTCGTTCTCAATCACCAAAAACTTCCATGCCTCATAACCTAATGAACTTGGAGATAAGCGTCCAGTTTCCATAATAAAACGAAAATCCGCTTCTGACACTTTCTTTGTTGGATCAAACTCTTTCGTTGCGTGACGGAAATGAAACGCATCTAGAATTTCTTGTTTTTTTGCTTCGTTGCTCATGACATATCCACCTTTCTTCTCTCATCAATTTCTATGTGTCATGGTAATGAATTTCATTGCAGAATACAACTATTTAGCTTTTTACAAAAAGATTAACTATCCCATATTTCCTTTGTATAATAAGGTAAAGCAGAATGAGAAGGAGATAAAGTAACATGATAATAAAAGTGAAAGAATGGGTTTCTTCACTATGTAACAATACACCGTTATCAAAAAACAATGCTATTATAAAAAACCAAACTTTTTACTTAACACTAGAAGAATTTGCTGATCAACCTCAGGTCTATATGCGTACCATGAACGAAGGTTTATCATTCGGATATGAAACTGTACAATGGGATGGGCCAATTCCTGCTTCTGAGCCAGTTATCCACCAAATTCATATTCTCTATTGGAAAGAAGTCGAACTTTTATCACATGTTCAACTCTGCGAAAAAATAACTAAGCTTTTGATTCAAACTATCGAAAAACGAAAAAGCGAATATGCAAGATGTCAATTTTGTAAAGACTTAGTGAGTCAAGAGCATCGATTTGATGAACAAACATGTCATAGTTGTGCATCTCGTCAATATGGAGTCGTGTATTAAGAGAAACTTAGCGATGAGCCAAAAAGGTATTTTCTTCTCTTTTTAACATTCAGCCTCCCTATTAACATAGCAGCTCTCATGATTTGGGTCATAACAATTTAGGTTATGGCTTTTTTCATCATTTGAAAATTCTTTTCACCAGCGGTATGTTTAAAAGAAAAGATTTCTTAAAGAAAACGAGGAGCTTATATGAAAAAGATTCTACTTGTCGATGATGATTTACATATTCTCCAGCTTGTAACTATTCACCTATCACAAGCTGGCTATGATGTAATACAAGCAAAGCACGGAAGCGAAGCGCTCGAAAGACTACAGGAAGAAGACATTGCTCTAGCCGTCGTTGATGTAATGATGCCTTTTATAGATGGCTACACTCTGACAAAAGAGATTCGTCGCTTATATGACCTTCCCGTTATTTTGCTCACTGCAAAGAGCCAAATTGAAGATAAAGAAGAAGGCTTTGCCGCCGGAACAGATGATTATCTTGTAAAGCCTTTTGAACCAAAAGAGCTGCTGTTTCGCGTTCAAGCACTTTTAAGAAGATATGCAAAAGAAGATGATGCGTCTGTTATTAAGCTGGGCCAAACGATCATTAATAAAAGAAGCTACGAAGTCAAGGTTGGAACGAAAACGCTTCTTCTACCGCTGAGAGAATTTGAGCTACTGGCCTTTCTCGCTTCTAATTCCATGCGTGTTTTTTCCAGAGAAAACCTGATTGAACACATATGGGGCCTTGACTATGAAGGTGATGCAAGAACGGTAGACGTTCATGTTAAACGGCTGCGCGAGCGTTTTACAAACCTAACAGAAGACTTTCATATTAAAACGGTTCGCGGAGTTGGCTACTCATTGGAGACGAAACGATGAAGTCTCTTTATAGCAAATTTGTTATCATTACCGCTAGTATCATGCTCCTTAGCAGCGTGTTGGCTTTTTTAGGTTCGAACCTGTACTATCAGCAAAAATTAAAGCCTTCAAACGACGCAAAGAATACGGAAATTGCTCTTGATATCGCTGAATTTATCAATGAAAACCCACACATTCAATTGAGTGATTACCTTGAGAATATCGCTGAAGTAGGGTATCAAATTTATCTCGTTGACGCTGGTGACACCGAACGTTTTTTTGGAGCAGCATTTCGAGATACAGCATTAAAAAATGAAGTCAAAGCACAGGTTTTAAACGGTGAGATCTATCATGGAATGCGCCAGTTCCCCAAGCAAACGTTTGTAACCGGATTTTTTGCAAATGAGCTTACCAATACAATCGGTGTTCCTATTACGCATAACAGCAAGTCATATGCCCTCTTTTTACGACCAGACATCAAGCTTTTGTTCAATGAAATGCACCTATTGCTAGCATGGCTACTTGCGCTCACTATTTTACTTAGCATCGTTCTTGTCTTATTTAGCACGAACTATTTGGTAAAGCCCATTTCGAGCCTAACGGCAGCAACAAAAGCATTAGCTGCTGGAAATTTCCATCCTAAGCTTCAAACGAAGCGAAACGATGAGCTTGGTGAACTGTCAAAAAGCTTTTTGCAAATGGCTCAAAAGTTAGAACAGCTAGATGATATGCGAAAAGAATTTATTTCGAACATCTCTCATGACATTCAATCTCCGCTGTCTACTATTAAAGGATATACCGGCCTTTTAGAACAAGACAGTCTAACAAGCGAGGAAAAAGTTCAATATATTTCTGTCATTAACAGTGAGATTAATCGATTATCAATTTTAACCAAACAGCTGTTACTTCTCGCTTCTCTTGATCGAAACGAAGACATGATGAAGGCACAGCGTTTTCATGTCGGAAAACAGATTGAGAACCTAATTAAAACGCACCAGTGGGCAATTAGGGAACGGGACTTGATGATTACCTACTCCCTTCCAGATATTACAATCACGGGAGATCCCTCACTGCTGAGCACCGTCTGGGATAACCTGTTAACCAATGCGATGAAATACAATAAGCCTGGTGGAACGATTGATGTTTCAATAAAAGTTGCGCATGACTATTTAGTAGTCTCGTTCCAGGACACAGGAATCGGTCTAAGTACTTCACAGCAAAAGCGTATCTTTGATCGCTTTTATCGTGCTGATACCGCTCGTTCACAAACGGTCGAAGGAACGGGACTTGGTCTTTCAATCGTTTCAACAATCATAAAGCTTCATAACGGCGAAATTAAGGTAGACAGTCAAGAAGGTGAAGGCACATTATTTCAAATTAAACTTCCTATTTCCTAAAGCTACATCCTGATGGATGGGGCTTTTTTCATTTGTAACCTGCCGTTCATCGTCCATTCACAAACAACTTATACACTAAAAGTACGAAATCAAATTGGAGGAGATTTTGATGAACATCGCATGGAAAGAAATCAAAAAAAACAAAGCAAAATTCCTTATACTAGGCTCAATTATCTTTCTTGTAAGCTTTTTAACCTTTATTATTTCTGGCCTTGCAAACGGTCTGTCAAAGGATAATGCAGCACTCATTAAAAACTTGCCTGACGGACAGTTCTACATGACGAAAGAAGCAGAAGAAACGTATAACCTCTCGTCAATTGACCGTTCTGTTCAAGAGAGTGTTCTAAACGAGTATAAAGACGCTGTCGCTTTTTCAATTGGAATGGGTTTTGTGAATGATGAACGAGATAAACAACGTAGCGTTTCCTTTGTCACATCAACGGATTCAAAGCTCTTTCCGAATCTAAATAAAGGTGAAGTTATCCTAGACTCCTCCTTGAAAAAAGAAGGAATCAAAGTTGGGGACACGCTTACTCATGACCAGTATGATGGAACGTTTGTGGTGAAAGGCTTTGTCGATGAAGCCAAATATAGTCATACACCCGTTGCTTATATTAATGAGGTGGACTACCAAGGAATGTTTGCCAGAGAAGACCTGCAGCTGATTTTCTTGCCGAACATAGATGAAGCTCCGCTTGTTAATGGACTTCAATCTTTTTCAAACAAAGAGTTTTTAGCTACCATCCCAAGCTACAATGCTGAACAAATGTCATTGAATATGATCATTTGGTTTTTAATTGTCATTAGCTGTATGCTGTTTGCCATTTTCTTTTATATGATGAACGTTCAAAAAATTGGACTGTACGGAATTCTAAAAGCAATTGGGATGAAAACGAGCAGATTGTTTACAATCATGTGGACGCAAATGCTGATTATAACCGCTGCTTCTATTCTATTGTCCATTGCATGTAGTCAGCTATTCAACCTAATAGCACCTGAAGGAATGCCTTTTAGCTTACCTGTTCTAACTACTCTTCAACTTGCTGGTGTGTTTCTCGTTATCGGCTTTACCGGCTCGACGCTATCGGGTATTCAAATTAAAAAGATTGAACCTTTAAAAGCAATTCAACAAGGAGAGATGTAAAATGACGACTTTTACAATAGAACATGTAAAGAAATCGTTTACTAACGGAGAACGAAGGGAAGATATTTTAAAAGGAATTGACCTTTCATTAAAAGAAGGTGAACTCACTGCTCTTGTTGGTGCATCAGGTTCTGGAAAAAGTACGCTCCTTACAATTGCAGCTGGACTGCAGTCCGCATCAAGTGGACACATTATATTTGAAGAAAAAGACTTAGTAACCATGAACCCTGAACAAATGCGGAAATTGCGTGTAATCAAGTTTGGGTTTGTGTTTCAATTTGCTCACCTTGTGCCATTTTTGACGGTTGAAGAACAGCTTCTCTTAATGTTAGACGTAGCCGAAGTATCAATGTCAAAACGAGAAAAGAAGCAAGAAGTACAGCATATCTTAAAACTTGTAGAAATGGAGCATCGAAAGAACGCATACCCTCCTTCTTTATCAGGAGGAGAAAAACAGCGCGTCGCAATTGCTCGAGCCATCATCCACAAACCAAAAGTATTATTTGCTGATGAACCAACGGCAAGCCTTGATTCAAAGCGTTCAAAAGACATCATGGTCCTTTTACAAAAGTTAACAGAGTCCCTAAAAATCACCACGCTCATCGTTACGCATGATGAAGAAATGCTTATCTATGCAAATCGTGTGATTCGTATGAGCGATGGCGTTATTATGCGGGATTAACTCAGCGACCTTTTCACATCTCCCATGGTGAAAAGGTTCTTTTTTACTTTCTAGACCGTTTACCAATAAAAAATCTTTAAGATGCTAATCCTACATCATATAGTGTCATTTTTAATTTATCTTTTCAACGTACGTTTTAAGAACTCACGCGTACGTTCGTGCGTTGGATGATTAAAGATTTGCTCAGGAGTACCCTCTTCTGCAATAACGCCTTTATCCATAAAGACAATGCGATCCGATACCTCTTTAGCAAATTCCATTTCATGCGTTACAATAAGCATTGTTAGACCTGACTCGGCAAGTTCCTTCATAACCTTTAATACTTCTCCTACCATCTCAGGGTCTAAAGCTGATGTTGGTTCATCAAACAAAAGGACATCAGGCTTCATGGACAAAGCACGAGCAATGGCCACACGCTGCTTTTGACCACCTGAAAGCTGTCTTGGCTTCGCATTGATGTACTGATCCATCCCAACGACCTTCAAATAGCCTAACGCTACCTTTTCAGCTTCTTCTTTTGAACGCTTTAACACTTTGATTTGTCCTACCACACAGTTATTTAAAACATTATGGTTATCAAATAAATTAAACTGTTGAAAGACCATTCCTAAATTTTTACGATACTCAAATAGATTATGCTGATCATCCAGAACATTTTCCCCGTTATAAATAATTTGGCCACCGTTCGGCTGCTCTAATAAATTGATACAACGAAGGAGCGTTGATTTCCCCGAGCCCGAAGAACCAATAATGGTCACAACTTCTCCTTTGTTAACAGAGAAATTAATATCTTTTAATACTTCATGACTTCCATACGCTTTGTTTAAATGTTGAATATCAATTACTTGTTCCATTTTCTTATACCTCCTTACCCTTCATTATCGATTTTGGTCCGTTTTAATCATCGTGTAGCTGTCGGGTCCGTCTAATTTACGCTCAAAGTAGCGCAGAATTTGCGATACTATAAACGTCATGACAAAGTAAATCATACAAGCAACAAAGAATGACTCAAAATATCTAAAGTTGTTTCCTGCTACTGATTTCGTGACAAAGTATAGCTCGGAAACGGAAATAACGTTTAATACCGACGTATCTTTAATGTTAATCACAAACTGGTTACCCGTTGCTGGTAAGATATTACGAATGACTTGAGGTAAAACAACGTTCATCATTGTTTGATAATGATTCATGCCAATGGCTTTGGCTGCCTCAAACTGTCCTTTATCAACGGAAATAATCCCGCCACGTACAATTTCAGCCATATATGCTCCTGTATTAATTGATACAACAATAACCGCTGCCAACATCACGTTCATATCAAAGCCAAATGCAAGCGCTGAACCATAGTAAATAACCATTGCTTGCACAATCATTGGCGTACCTCGGAAAAATTCAATGTATACAGATAAAACGAAATTCGTTACCTTCAATCCTGCTTTTTTCAGCCCGCTCGTTGGCGTTGGAACAGTTCGGACAATACCAGCAACTAACCCAATGACCGCCCCAATAATGGTACCTGTCAGCGCAATTAATAGCGTCATCCCAGCTCCGCGTAAAAACATTGGCCAGTTTTCTGAGATGATTGTAATAACCCATTCAAAACTCATCGTTCTTCCTCCCTTACCTCATTACAAAACCGACTGTATGTAGATACAGCCGGTGTTATGTCATCATTATTTTGCTGCAGGTTGGTTTTTGATTGCCGCATCCATAATGCTTGTGCGTTCTTCTTCTGAAATACCTTTTAAGATTTTGTTGATTTCTTCTTTTAGCTCACTGTCTTTTTTAAGACCCACGGCTACAGCTGTATCGTCAGCTGATGTTTTGAAGCCATCCTTGAATTCAACCATTGCAAAATTATCATTTGCTGCTGAAGCACTTACTGCTTCAGGTCGCTCTGATACATAACCATCAATAACTCCTGATTCTAGCGCTACGCGCATTGCTGGGAAATTATCCATTGCTGTTTCTTTTGATACACCTTTAATTTGATCAATGACGGAGTAGTGAAACGTGTTTAATTGAGCCGTAATTTTTGCGCCTTTGAAATCTGCAATCTTCGTAGCACCTTCATACTTACTACCTTTTTTCACAACCATTACTAGGTTTGAATTATAGTAGTTATCAGAGAAATCAATTGTTTCTTTTCGCTCTGCAGTCGGTGACATTCCTGCCACAATCGCATCAATTTTACCTGATGTTAAGGCTGGTACAAGACCATCCCACTCAGTTTTTACAATCACTAGCTCTTTGCCTAATCCATCAGCAATTTTCTTAGCCATCTCAACATCATAGCCGCCTGCATACTGTGAGCCGCCCTTAATTTTAACCGCTCCGTTTGAATCGTCATTTTGAGTCCAGTTAAATGGTGGATAGCCTGCTTCCAAGCCTACCGTAAACGTATCAGCGTCTCCTGAACCCGATGCTGACTCACTGCTTTGACCACAGCCTGCTAATAAAACGACTGCTGAAAGCAATAATGTTAAGAAAAATCCTGCTTTTCTTTTCATAGTTTGTTTCCCCCTTATATCTTTTTAAGCTTTGAAGACAATAAAAAAACGACCCGAGATTTACTCAGGTCGTTTCATTCATCGTTCCCTAAAGTCCTCTCTTTTAAAAGATGAGATAGCACAACTCAATAAGCTGGTAAACTTATTGAGACAGTCCTGCAGTTCTTCACTACAGACCCAGCAAGCAATTGTTGAGAACAATTTACTCACTTCGGCGATATTTCCTTCTCTCTAGCTTCAACGTCTCTCAAACTCTGCTAAAGACTGTTAAATACCGCGCCTCTACCTCACTTGACTAAAAGTGAGGTCTTATTAAATTTGTTTCAAGTCTACATCTTTCTTCCTAATCTGTCAATATGGTTTTTATTGGATTATTTTCCAACTAATTCTTTCAGCTCTAAAAAAAACAATTTTATACAGAATAAAAAGGATGATTTAATGAATGTTGGTTTTTCTAAAGTTTCCACCCTTTACTTCGGCAACGTCATACACGCGCACAAAAGCATCCGGATCGATTTCGCTGATAATTTCCTTCATTTTACTTTCTTCTAAACGGTTAATAACACACGTAATCTCTTTGAACTTTTCGTGAGAATATCCGCCGTATACTTCTTTATATGTAGCGCTTCGACCTAGTCGATCACGAATTGTTTTAACCATTAAAACAGGCTCATTTGTAATGATTTCAAACGCTTTTGAACCGCTTAACCCAACTTCAACGACATGAATAACCTTTGAAGCGATGAAGTAAGCAATGGCAGAAAGAATGGCTCCTTGCAAGCCAAACACAAAAGAAACCACGATAAATACAAACATATTTAGAAATAAAATAAGATCACTTGTTCCAAACGGTGACTTTCGTGAAAGGAGTACAGCAAGCATATCAATACCGTCCAATGCTCCTCCATTACGCAGTGCTAGACCCATTCCAAAACCAAGGATTACACCACCTACAACGGTTACTAAAAGCGTATCTCCTTCAATAATAGCTGGAGTGTGATGCATAAGAGTTGTACTAACTGCTAGAGAAGCAATACCGATGGTTGAAAAAATAGCGAAGCTTTTTCCAATTTGCTGATAACCTAACCAGATGAAGGGAAGATTGATGATGGCGATTAAAACGCCTAGTGGAATTCCAAAGAGCTGTGAACCAACGATGCTAAGTCCCGTCACCCCCCCGTCAGATACGCTATTTGGAATTAATACTGTTTCTAACCCATAACCTGCGATAATGCCACCAATGATGACTAAAAGGCCCCGAAACAATAGTTTTTGTTTACTCGATTTTCGATGCTGTTTTAACGCATTCATGTAATTCCTCACTTCTAATGTTTTTTGACACAAATAATTTTATCATAAAATCATCTTCATTCACTAGTGTTGCATTAATTTAAATTAACTATTAAAAAGACTCAAAATCTTCAATTTTATTATTTTAGG